>NZ_JBXYJF010000016.1:0-63770 GCF_057396245.1 Psychrobacter sp. CX16 | reverse complement strand
GAGTTTGAATATGAGAACGCCTTTCGAGTTTCATCAAAGTTATGGGTGTTCTGCATAGAAAAAACCAGATACACGGGGTATCTGGCTTGTTTTAAATCATCAACCTATTTTAGGACGAGACAAACAAAATCATACAGCTGTAAATTGTACTCTGAGCGAAGTTAACGATATACTTAAAAGGAAGCTTAGTCAGTAGCGTATGACAAATAAGACTGTCAGCGTTTTATATTTATAAAGGAGTAGGTATGCCAGCATTACGTTCAGATGTCGATCCAGAAGGTTTGTTAGAGTATTCCGTTGTTTACACAGACCGTGCGTTAAACCATATGTCAAAAGCGTTCCAACAAGTAATGAATGATTTATCAGCCAACCTAAAGCAGGTTTATGGTGCTGATAGCGTGGCGATTGTACCTGGTTCTGGTACCTTTGCGATGGAAGCGATTTCACGTCAATTGGCCACGAATGAAGACTGCTTAGTTATCCGGAATGGCTGGTTTAGCTATCGCTGGACGCAGATTTTAGAAAAAGGCAAAATTGCCAAGTCTGTGACAGCGCTTAAAGCAAAACAAGTAGATGGTGAAGCCGAAGAAGGCGAACCAAAACCATTTGCGCCTGTGGCCATCGAAGATGCTGTAGCCGCTATTAAAGAGCAAAAGCCTGCCTTAGTATTTGCGCCGCACGTTGAGACAGCGTCAGGTATGATTTTATCTGATGACTATATTAAAGCATTGAGCGAGGCGGTGCATAGCGTTGGCGGTCTATTGGTTATCGACTGTATCGCATCTGGCTGTATCTGGCTTGATATGAAAGAGCTTGGCATTGATGTGCTAGTCTCTGCTCCGCAAAAAGGCTGGAGTAGTACGCCTTGTGCCGGTTTGGTTATGCTAAGTGAAAATGCAGTAAAACGTGTTGAAGAGACTGAGTCAGACAGCTTTAGCCTTGATCTAAAACAGTGGCTAACCATTATGCGTGCCTTTGAAAATGGCGGTCACGCATATCATGCGACCATGCCAACCGATGGCTTACGTATCTTCCGCGATGTAATGTTAGAAGCCAAAGAAATTGGCTTTGAGAAGCTAAGAGATGCACAGTGGGAGCTGGGTAATCGTATCCGCGACCTGCTAGAAGACCGCGGTATCCAAAGTGTGGCTGCTGAGGGTTTCCAAGCCCCAGGCGTTGTGGTTTGCTATACCAAAGATGAAGAGATGCACAAAGGCCGTGCGTTTGCTGCTCAAGGTATGCAGATTGCTGCTGGTGTTCCACTACAAGTGGACGAGCCAAAAGATTTTCAAACATTCCGCCTAGGTCTGTTTGGTCTAGACAAGCTTATTGATGTTGATGGTGCGGTACAGCGCTTTAGCGATACGCTAGATAAAATACAGCCTAAATAATTGGCGTAAAACAAATCTTAAATTCTTAAGCATCAAAGATTGGAATTGAGCTTGATAAAAAGGAGCGCTACTACTGTAGCGCTCCTTTTTTTTGTTTAATAAGAATGAGTCTTTGTCTATAGGGTAAATTATGTGCGAACTTTTGGTTCTTCATGTGCCATAGACTGAGCAGCATGGCGCAGCTCAAACTTTTGCACCTTACCGGTACTGGTCTTTGGTATTTCAGTAAAGATAATATGCTTGGGTACTTTAAAGCCGGCCAAATGCTGACGGCAATGCTCAATCACACGCTCACGGGTCAATGTTGCATTGTCGCTAATTTCGATAAAGGCAACCGGAACCTCGCCCCATTTCTCGTTAGAAGCTGCCACCACACCGCAGCTGGTAATCTCTGGCATCCGGTATAAGACGTTTTCAATCTCGATACTAGAAATGTTCTCGCCGCCTGAGATAATAATGTCTTTGAGTCGATCCATAATTTTGATGTAGCCGTCGGGATATTTCACTCCTAAATCACCAGTACGGAACCATCCGCCCATAAACGCCTCTTCGGTCGCTTTTGGACTCTTTAAATAACCTTTCATCACCATATTGCCTTTGAGGGCCAGCTCGCCCATCTCACTACCGTCTGCTGCGACAGGCTCGGTAGTGCCTTGTTTAAATACTTCAAAGCCGGTCATTAAATGAGACGCAACGCCTTGACGTGACTTTTTGCTGGCACGTTCAGAGACGGACATTTGTGCCCAATCTTCTTGCTCAGCACATAATGTCACCGGGCCATAAACCTCGGTTAAGCCGTAGACGTGAGTGATATTAAATCTCATTGCTTCCATTTTCTCAAGCATGGTCTCAGACGGGGGCGCACCGGCCACAAACCCTTTAACGCTATGCTCAATGGCTTGTTTAAGCGATTCATCACCAGCTGCAATCATGTTATGTACCACCGGTGCCGCACAGTAATGAGTGATTTTATATTTGGCAATCAGCTTTAAAATCAAGTCGGCATCAATTTGACGTAAGCAAACGTTCACGCCGGCACGTTCTGCAATCGTCCATGGGAAGCTCCAGCCATTACAGTGAAATAAAGGGAGAGTCCAAAGATAGGTAGCATGCTTTGGCATATCCCAGTCCAAAATATTAGATACAGCATTTAGCGTGGCACCGCGGTGGTGATAGACCACACCTTTTGGTGTCCCCGTTGTGCCTGATGTATAGTTAAGAGCAATTGCTTCCCATTCATCAGCAGGATACATGGTGAGCTCAATCTCAGCTAGCTGCTCGTTATCATCGAAGGCACCCGACTGAATCAGTGCTTCATAACTCATGCTACCAAAAGGCGCGACATCCGGTAGAGCTGCATCGGTTGAATGAATGATGGTCAACTGCGGAAAAGTTTCTTCAATCAGCTCTGCATGACGGGAAAACTCACTGTCCAAAATAAGCACTTTGGCTTCTGAATGCTGTAAACAGAAGGTTAGCGCGTTGATATCTAGGCGTGTATTTAGGGTGCACAATACACCTTTTGACATCGGCACACCAAAGGCTGCTTCGACCATGGCAGGGGTGTTGGGTGACATAATCGCTACCGTGTCATCTTTACCAATACCTAGCTTGCGTAGGGCATTGGCAAGCTGACAGCAACGTAAATACGTCTGTGACCAGGTATAGATAATTGGAGCATTTTTTAAATTATCATAGATGATAGAGGTTTTATTGGGATAGACCTGAGCGGTACGGGCAATTAATTGAATGGGAGTTAGCGGTTGATGGTTGGCAGGGTTTTTGTCCAGACCGGTGCTGTAGTCAGTCATACCAGATAGTCCTTTATCTATGGGGGGAGTAATAATTTATGGTTAATCAATATTAAGTGTCCAAACGGTCATTGCATAACTTTGCATGACTTATGTAAATCAGCTTATGATAGGATACATGCGTAATGATGTACTCAGTGAGTATATGTTAACTCAAATTAATAGGTCAACTATACGATTGAATTTATTACCAATAAGTTTAGTGAATTTGCCTTGTTTATAGATGCCTACGCTTATTCATCATAAGACCTGACACCCTTTCGTGACCCTCATATACTTTAAATAAGGATATTTTCTATGGCAGCTGACGCTACCAAAAGTACCGATACTCAAGCCCAAAAGACAAAGACAAATAATCAAACTATTCCAGCGGCTAACGTACCTTACCCTCATATCTTCGAGCCTCTTAAAGTCGGTCATACGACTCTAAAAAACCGTATGGTTATGGGCTCAATGCATACCGGCCTTGAAGACCGTTTTTATAACTATGGCAAGTTGGCTGCCTACTTTGCAGAGCGTGCCAAAGGCGGTGTGGCAATGATGATTACCGGTGGTATTTCACCAAACCGTGAGGGCTGGTTATTACCCGTTGGCGGCACCATGAACAACAAAGCAGATGTGATTAATCATCAACGCTTAACCCGTGCCGTACACCGTCATGACAGTAAAATTATCATGCAAATTCTGCACAGTGGCCGTTATGGCTATCACCCATTTGTGGTGTCAGCCAGTCCAGTTAAATCACCGATTTCACCGTTCAAGCCGCGTCAGATGAGCATCAAAAATATCAAACGTACCGTAGAGGATTATGCGCGTGCAGCCACGCTAGCCAAGCAAGCCGGCTATGATGGTGTGGAAATCATGGGCTCTGAGGGTTATTTAATTAACCAATTTATGTCGCGTCATGTCAATCAGCGCACCGATGAGTATGGCGGCGATATCACTGGCCGTATGAAGTTTGCGGTAGATATCGTACGCTCTGTGCGTGAAGCTGTCGGCGAGGACTTCTTGATTTTGTTCCGCCTATCTATGATTGATTTGGTCAAAGATGGCAACGTCATGGATGAGGTCATCACTGTGGCAAAGGCGTTAGAAGAGGCCGGTGTGAGCATCTTTAATACCGGTATTGGCTGGCATGAAGCGCGCGTTCCGACGATTGTGACCAGCGTGCCAAGAGCTACTTTCGTTGATTATACTGCCGAAGTTAAAAAGCATGTCAATGTGCCTGTTATGGCGGCAAACCGCATCAATATGCCAGAGACTGCTGAAAATATTTTGGCATCAGGTCAAGCAGATTTGGTACAAATGGCGCGTCCTTTCTTGGCAGATCCTGACTGGGTTAATAAAGCGCGCAATGGTCAAAGTGATTTGATTAATACTTGTATTGCCTGTAACCAAGCCTGCCTAGATCATACTTTTGAGAATAAACGCTCAACCTGTTTGGTTAATCCCCGTGCCTGTTATGAGACAGAGCTTAATTACACACCGACCAAAAAGCCTAAAAAGATTGCTGTGGTTGGCGGCGGTGTGGCCGGTATGTCTGCTGCGACCATCGCTGCAAAACGTGGTCATGATGTGACTTTGTATGAAGCGCGTGATATTTTAGGTGGTCAGTTTAACTATGCCAAAGTGATTCCGGGTAAAGAAGAGTTCTTTGAGACTACCCGTTATTATCTAAACGAGCTTAACAACCAAAAGGTTAAGATTCATCTGAACACCAAGGTCACTAGCGAGATGCTAGATAAAGGTAAATTTGATCACGTTATCATTGCAACAGGCGTCGTACCTCGCAGTCTAGAAGGTAAACTAGAAGGTGCTGATAATCCAAAAGTCATCAGCTACGCAGAGCTGCTCTCTGGTGAAAAAGCAGTCGGTGATGTGGTGGCAGTAATTGGTGCAGGTGGTATTGGGTTTGATGTAAGTGAATATCTAACCGCACGTCATGGTCAGCCACTACATGAGCTGGGTCCAGAAACATTAAAAGACCCAAGCTATCGTCCCGAGCCGCAATCGGTCGAAGACTGGAAGCGGGAGTGGGGCGTTAATGACGATCCAAACTATCAGACAGATGGTGGTCTTGAGCGTCCAGAAGGTATTACCCCAACCCGTCAAGTGTATTTAATGCAGCGTAGTAAGAGCCGTCTAGGTAAAGGCTTGAATAAAACCACAGGCTGGGTACACCGTGCACACATTAAGTCACACGGCGTGCTGCAAATGCCAGGCGTGACTTATGACAAGGTCACTAATGAAGGCTTATGGATTACCACGCCGCAAGGTCACAGTCAGTTACTGCGTGTGGATAATATTGTGGTATGCGCCGGTCAAGAATCGGTCAACGAGTTAATGCCAGTAATTGACAGCAAACGTCCAAGCGTCAAAAAAGGCAAAACTCAGTATCATATTATTGGTGGTGCGAAACTGGCTGCAGAACTTGATGCCAAACGTGCAATTCGTGATGGCGCTGAGCTTGCAGCGCGTCTATAAGTTATTTATTGCTATGCCTATATGATTAAATCCTAAAATCATAAAAAAGGAGCCGGTCTAGCCGGCTCCTTTTTTTTGTTCAAGATAAAGTTAGCGTGTTATATTCTATAAATATCTTGAATACTAAGTTTACATAGTATTGACAAAGCAGCAAGATAGGTATTTAATTTAAACTACCAAGAGTAGTCACCTTAAACTGACAAAAGGAATTGTCATGTACAACAACGCACTTAATCATGCGGTTAAATCCGTAATCGTCTTGAGTTTACTAAGCACCTCTGTCGCTAATGCGGCAGGCCTAGAATATACTAAACAATCCATTTTACCTTTCTTTGAAGAAGGCAACTATGCTGAATTAAGTTACGCCTATGTCGACATCGATATCGATGGAACAGATGTGGCTGGTGGGATTGATGCCAATGGTCAGCATATTGAAGCCAATAATAATAAAATCGATAATATGATGGATGACTTCGATATCTTCGGAGCCGCTGTCAAAATTGAACCCAGTGAAAATACGGCACTGGCACTCATTTATGATGAGCCGTTTGGTGTCGATACTATCTACCCTTCTGGAAACCAGTTCAATAACAGCATGGGTACTACAGAAGCCCGTGTTGATACGCGTGGGTTAACACTTTTGGGCGGTGGTAAGGTCAATAAAAACTTCTGGATGTACGGCGGTGTTGAGTATCAGGAAGCTAAGGGTTCGGTACAATTAGCACAGGACTTCGATGGTGATCCAATTTACTATGACTTAGATGTTGATGGTAAAAGTAATACCCTATTGCCAGTGCTAGGTGTTGCCTATGAGATTCCGGAGATTATGCTACGTGCCTCTCTCACATGGCGCGGTGAAGGTGAGCATAAGTTTGATGCCCGTGAAACACTCCTGGTTAATAACAGCCTGTTAAATGCAACGGGTCCAACAAATTATAATGACATCCCAAGTGCAATAAAAAATGCGTTGGGCCTGCCGGATGTTAACTTCGGTGATACCAGCTTAGTCTTTAACACGCCGCAGTCATTCAACTTAGACTTCCAAACTGGCTTGAGTGAAAAGTATCAGTTACTGGGTATGCTAAATGCGCGCTGGGTCGAATGGACTGCGTTTGAGATTGCCCCATCTTCTATTACCGGACTTGTGGGTGAGCCATTGGCTGAGTATGATAAAGATGCCTATAGCGTGGAGCTTGCCTTAGGTAAGCAGTTCACACCAAAGTTCTCTGGTGAGGTGCGTGTGGGTTATGATTCAGGAACGTCTGAACCATTAAGCTTATTGGGCCCATATGATACAGTTAAAACTTTAGCAGTTGGTGGTAGCTATGATGTGAATGATAATTTGAATATTTCTGCCGGCGCGCAATATATGTGGTTTGAAGGCGGTACGGCCTATTCAAAACTACCTATTGAGAACAGCCTAACAGAGCGAACTCTGGCCAAGTTTAATGATGGTGATGGCTATGCGGTTGGTGTTAAGCTCGGTTATCACTTCTAAATAAGCCCAAACATTAAACGCGATTGCTATAAAAACAGCCCTACTTGTAAGCAGTAGGGCTTTTTATTGTCAAAATTACTTACTGGGCTTACAAAGCTGAGGCAGCCAACCAGAATGAATAACCCACGAAGGTTAAGATTAATATCACACCACTGCTGCGTTTGAGTGTTCCTTGGCGTTTATAAGCCACAAAAGAGAGTACAAACAATAATACGGTTACGATACCGACCATTAGCATATCGCGAACCAAGATATCAGGTTCAACGGTCAATGGTTGAATAACAGTGGCCAGACCGACCACACCTAAGGTGTTAAAAAGGTTAGAGCCAATCACGTTGCCTAGCGCCATATCATGCTCACCTCGGCGTGCTGCAGCGACACTGGCTACTAGCTCTGGCAACGAGGTACCAATAGCAATAATGGTCAGACCAATTAACAGCTCACTCATGCCCCAAAGGGTTGCTAATTCAACCGCACCCCAAACAATGGCTCGAGAGCTGGCAATCAATAACACCAAGCCAATAGCCAAGGTAATAAACGCTTTTAAGGTATTAATCTCATGATCCGGTTTAAGCTCAGTGTCGGTATTATTGCGTAACGCTAAAAATATCTGTATGGCTAATACAACAACCAATGCCGCAATGAGTACCACACCATCAAAAAACGACAACGTGCCATCGGTTAATTGCCAAGCGGCTAAAGCGGTCACAGCCATCAGTAACATTAAATCATGACGAATCACATCACCGCGAATCAAAATGGGACTAATAAGTGCCGTCGCACCGAGCACTAAGGTAATATTAATGATGTTTGAGCCATAAGCATTGCCCAAAGCAATACCTGGGCTGCCATCTAGCGCAGACAGTGCTGAAACTACCATTTCAGGTGCCGAGGTACCCACACCTAATATCACTACCCCAATTAAGAAGCTGGGCATGTTAAATCGAACAGCAAGGTCGGTTGCACCATCAATAAAGGTGTCCGCACTCCAGACTAAGATTGCGAGGCCGATAATGACAGCAAAAATTGCAAGCCCCATAATTTTTCTCCAATAAAATAAACGACATAGCCGAATTTGATTTATCCGACTATCAAATACGTGTATAAAGTTCAATCAGTATTGAGGATTTAATCATTAAAAAGACGCTAAGCAATGAATATCGCTTAGCGTCTTTATTTTTGCTACGCCATGGTACGGATTAGCATTCTCAATACATTAGTACTTAAGATACCTGAACAGGAATAATGTTTGCGGTATCTTTTACAGTGTTGTCTTCGTTACAGTACACAAGCTTTGGCTTATGCGTATCTGCTTCGGCTTCATCCATCTGAGCATAAGCGCAGATAATCACGATATCACCCAAATCAGCTTGATAAGCAGCTGCACCATTTAAAGAGATGATACCAGAGCCGGCTTCAGCGCGAATTGCATAGGTGCGGAAACGCTTGCCATTAGTGACATTGTAGATATCGATAGATTCGTTTTCACGAATACCTGATAAGTCTAATAAGTCGCCATCTATGCCGCAAGAGCCCTCATAGTGCAAGTCTGCATGAGTAACGCGGGCGCGGTGTAGTTTACCTTTTAATAAGGTTAATAGCATAAAGGGATTCCTTAAATAATGTGCTAAATAGTCAGCAGCGGCGTTAACAGAGCTTAATAGATCTAAGTGGCAACTGCTGATAATACGGATAGTACCGAGGAGCAAATGTCTGATATTATTAGAAATAGCATGACAAAACAAGCATATAGAGTAGGGTAATTGAATGTAAAAACGTTAAAACATGATGCTAAAGCCGCAAGTTTTGTAGCTTAGCAGTAGTTAAATGTTTGATTATTAAAACTAGGCATCAGGTAATTTAAAGCCATTAATCTGGCTACGTGCTTTTTCTATATTACCATTGACCATTAATTGTAGTGAATCCATAGCAGCATCTAGTGCTGCTTCAATGGCAATTTGGTCGTTAGGGGAGGGCTTAGATAAGACATGGCTACTAACTTTGGATTTATGACCAGGATGGCCAATACCAATACGCAGTCGATGAAAATCATTGCCTAAATGCGGTGTGATATCACGTAAGCCATTATGACCACCGTGTCCACCACCTGTCTTTAGTTTGATACTACCGGCAGGGATATCGAGCTCGTCATGAGCAACCAATAACTCTTCTGGCTTAATATCATAATAATTTGCCATAGGCACAACAGATTGACCAGATTTATTCATAAAGGTTAGAGGCAATAATAGACGCACGTCGGTATCGTAAATACGACCACGACCGGTGAGACCGTTGAATTTCTTATCGGCGCTCAGTTCAATATTGAATTTATCTGCAATCAGGGCCACAAACCAAAAGCCAGCATTATGTCTTGTTTCGACATACTGCTGACCTGGGTTGCCAAGCCCAACAATAAGCTTAAGTTGGGACATAGCGTTCTCACTGTAAGTTAATTCTAATTACTCACTGCTGAGCGTATTCGAGCACGTCTTTTAGATAAAAGAGATGTCAGCAGGAGTAATGGGTCGATTGACGATTACTCGTCGTCACCGCCTTCGTTTTCGTTCTCACTACCTTGTTCAGTTGCTGGAACATCTGAAGCATCAACATCATCTGCAGTATCTTCGTCAACTTCTTCAACAGTTGGTGCGTTCATGTTAGCGATAGTACGGTTAACTGGCTCTTCTACGTCAAGTTCGAACAAGATAACTCCTTCAGGAAGTGGGATATCAGTTAAGTGTAGTGACTCACCGATTTCTAGACCTGAAACGTCAACTTCTAAGTACTCTGGAAGTACTGAAGGTAGACATACGATTTCTAAATCAGTTACTAGTGTTGATAAGATACCGCCTGCTTTAGTACCTGGCGCTTCTTCACGACCAACATAGTGAACTGGAATGTTCATGTGGATCTTCTCACCTTTCACAATGCGCTGGAAGTCAGCATGCATTGGGAAACCTTTAGATGGGTGACGCTGAAGATCTTTAATAACAGCCATGTGCTCTTCGCCATCAAGAGTGATGGTTAAGATGTTTGAGAAGAATGCTTCGTTTTCTAGAAGTTTCCAAAGCTCATTGTCTTTAATAGCGATCGCTGTAGGCTCTTCGTTACCACCATAGATAATGGCTGGTACTAGTTTTTGCTTACGCAGGCGGCGGCTCGCACCTTTGCCCTGCTGATCTTCGGTACGGGCAATGCCTTTTACCGTATATAGTACATTACTCATAGGAGTATCCTTGATTAAATAATTTGATTTGTGATGTTCTCAAGCTACGTTTGCGACCAACGTGGCCAGACAAACATCTATAATCTGCATCTACTTAAGTACGGTCAATATGACACTGAACTGCTGAGTCGCAGCATTGCGTAGATACAGAGGGCGTATTATACGGGTATGAGACCGTAAAATCCAGTATAAAAAAACCGCTGCCTATCAAGACAGCGGTTTTTATGATTGCTTAGGTATTTTAAACGCTATAAATAATACTAATAAAACACACTAAGTAACTCTATAAAAATCTTAATTAGCGATGTAGTCAAACATAGCGCTAATAGATTCTTCATTATTGATACGGCGTAAGCTTTCTGCCAACAATGAAGCAATCGTTACCTGACGAATCTTTTTACAAGCTTGTGCTTCAGCAGACAAAGGAATGGTATCGGTAACCACTAATTCATCTAATACTGAGTTGCTGATGTTTTGAATGGCTTTACCTGATAATACAGGGTGAGTGATATAGCCAAGTACGCGGCGAGCACCATTGTCCTTCAGTGCTTGAGCTGCTTTACACAGTGTACCAGCAGTATCTACCATGTCATCAACAATGACACAATCACGGTCTTTTACATCACCGATAATGTGCATTACTTGCGATTCATTGGCACGGGCACGGCGTTTGTCGATAATTGCAAGCTCTGTATCTCCAAGCTCTTTAGCCATCGCGCGCGCGCGAACAACACCGCCTACGTCAGGTGACACAACCATTAAGTTGTCATAGCCTTGTTTTTGTAGGTCTTTTAGCAGTACAGGCGTACCGTAGATATTGTCGACAGGGATGTCAAAGAAACCTTGAATTTGATCTGAGTGCAAATCAACGGTCATAACGCGGTCGATGCTAACGATATTTAGCATATCTGCCACAACCTTCGCCGAGATAGGCACACGTGCCGAACGTGGGCGACGATCCTGACGGGCATAACCAAAGTATGGCATCACAGCAGTGATACGGCCAGCACTTGAACGACGAAGTGCATCAGCCATAACCATGATTTCCATCAAGTTATCGTTGGTAGGTGCGCAGGTAGGTTGTAGAATGAAGACGTCTTTACCACGAACATGCTCTTTGATCTCTACAGCAATTTCGCCATCAGAGAAGCGTGTCACATCGGCACGGCCTAAAGGAATATGTAAATGATCTGCAACAGTTTTTGCCAGCTCAGGGTGGGCATTACCCGTAAAAATCGCCAGATATGGCATGGTTCAAGTCCTATTTATTTGACTTAAGAGAGGAGCAGTAGAGACTGCACAAATAAAGAAGAAAGTTGAACGTTTAGAAGAAAATGGCAGGGGTAGCTGGACTCGAACCAACGGATGTCAGGATCAAAACCTGATGCCTTACCAACTTGGCTATACCCCTGTAACAGACAAACTTTATCAAGACGTTCACACGATTAATTTAACATGCTTCTTGATAACTTACTATTAAAACCTAAAAATAAATGGTTTTAATATTGTTTCTTGCTTGTTGTCTTCTCGGTAACATTCGAGGCGAACTATACCGAAAATTAACTAGATATGTCAATGAACAAAGCCGTTTAATTTAAAACTAATTAGTAGCTGAGACTATGACGAATATGGCAGGGGTAGCTGGACTCGAACCAACGGATGTCAGGATCAAAACCTGATGCCTTACCAACTTGGCTATACCCCTTTATGGGCGAGTTATTATACAGTAGAAATTAGTGATTGCAACTGTTTTTCATATTTTTTGCAAAAGTAATTGCTAGCGCCCTAAAATCAAACATTTTTAGCGCTCATAATACGCCCTAAAAAACCGTTTTTTATATTAATTTTTAATCATTAAATATTACAGGCTCAGGTAGAGCGACTCATCAAACGGGTCTATTTTAGCTTTTTAAGTGCCAAACTTACTTAAGCGTTAAATTGACTCAATGATAAAGAGTGAGTCAGTTGAGCATGGCAAGCTGGTTTATTATCCGCTATATACGTCTCAACCGACTGAAACAGCTCTTTAGGTACCGGAAGGAATACGCTGCTGCCTGTGCCTGTCATACGAGCTGTAGTGGCTGTGAGAACCTCTAACTGCTTTAGATAATCAAGCGCTTCGGCCACTTCAGGCACTATCTGAGTCACCACAGGCTCAAAGACATTGGTATATGGTGTTTTTAATTGCTCTAAGTAGTTTGATTGTTCTGAGTTAATTTGAGAGACAGACAAAGTTTGCGCATCACGGTTCAAATCTGGATGCGCAAATAAGGCTTGGGTTGAAGCATGTGCATTTGGATTAAGCAGTAAATAATTCTGTGGCGGTAAATCAATTGCCGTTAACTGCTCGCCAATCCCTTCGGCAATCGCGTCTTTTCCGAATATAAAAATTGGCACATCAGCACCAACTTGTTTACCGATAGCGATTAATTCCTCTTGGGTTAATGACAATCTCCAAAGCTGATTTAATGCGAGTAAAGTAGTTGCGGCATTGGATGAACCACCGCCCAAACCGGCACCTGTCGGCAGTACTTTATCCAAAGTGATGTCTATCACCGGCAATTGATCGGGCAAAGAGGTTGCCGAGGTCGTTTTTATAGCGTCAATAAGGGCGATAGCGGCTTTGGTAATCAGATTGTCTACTAAACTAGCAGTGACAGCTATATTTGCATTTAGAGAAATAGGTAGGTTTGAATGATCAAAAGACGCATGCGGATTGAATAGCTGCCCACTGAGCTTAAACTCTAAATAATCGCCCCAGTCTAATAACCGAAAAACAGTCTGTAAATTATGATAGCCGTCATCACGTTTGCCAGTAATATGCAAAAACAAATTAATCTTAGCAGGAGAGAACAGGCGAAGCTTTTTGGCGGTCATAATAGGGCGAACCTAGCAGTTAAAGAGGGAGTCATTACTATAAGAGTAAGATATTAATATAATAGGGGCATGTCAGGCACAGTCGCTGCTGACATGCCTTATCTTTATTTCATTTCTATTTATTGGGCATGATCAATGGTCATAATCATGCGGTGCCCATCACTGCGCAGTACTTTGATTCTGTTCGGTAATTGGCTGCTGGTATTTTTATAAGTGAAGTCGGCATTCCAGTCGTCATTAATGGTTGACTGAATGCGCCCTTGAGCATCGATTTGACTATCAACGTCTGACGGTGCAGGACGTCCAGATATCCAGTAGCGCAGCTGCGAGATAGGCGCTTGCCAACCCGTTGCACGTTGTAGCAGCTCCTCTGGCGTGTCTGCAGTGATTTGCCCTGTACGCTCGCTTTGTAGCGTGGCACTGGTGCCATTATATTCGATGACCGTATGCCCAATACCCAAAGCGCCGGTAATATCAATAGCAAAACGTTCATCTTCTTGCGCCCAAACATAAAACGCACTGCCAGACTGGGCAGATGCTGTAGCGGTTTGCGGTGTGGTGACACCAATTTTACCGCGAATATTAAACTGTTTTAACAGTTCAGGATAAGCCGATTCACCCGATGAGACTACAGGACTGCTCGCAGACTGATTCATTGATTGTGTGGTTTGACAACCGGTCAATCCAATAACACAGGCGGTTAGTGCTGTACCCAATAACAGGCTTTTTTGAACGCTTTTCTTCGAAGCTGGTAGGTCTTGAGTTGATTGTGTAAGTAACATGGCAATCCTTATGGCTATTTCTAGTATCTGTGTTTAGTGTTCAATTGGGTGTTAAGTCTCTGATTTGGCTTATTAAGGTTATTTTTATAAGTATTAATAAGATTGTAGGCGGTCGCTGATATCTTGACGACCTAGCGCAAAACGGTCTTGAATGTCATTAAACAACGACACAACCTTGTCGTCTTGACCTAAACCTTGATAAGCACGCAATAGAATAATCCCTGAATCCAGTGTCGGCGATACCTCATATGCCGCCTCAAGATAATCAATAACATCTTGATAGCGCTCTTCTGATAAGGCATCTGCTGCGATAATATTGAGCGCTGACAAATAGTTGTTTTGGCTAAATAAGGGCGAGTCAAACGGAATATCAACTATATTCTGCGCGATACCCAGTGCTTCTTGCACCTCTGACTCATCACCAACTTCAAACAACAATACCGCTAAGGCCAGTCTGTAATCGGGGTTCTCTGGATTAAGCAGAATCAGTCGATCAAGCAGCTTATTTTTAAGTTCAGTGTCTCGCTCATTATCAAGCAGTTGCGCGCGTGCGAACAGCAATTTGGTATCGTCTGGGAAGCGGCTATTGGTCTCTGCTAATATTTGCTGAGCCTCATTGATTCTACCTTGTTGACGCAGAATATCCGCTTGCATAATCGCACTATCAGGTGCGTATACTTCAAACTGTCTGCTAAATCGCTTCAATGTTTCAAGGGCACGATCCGGTTGACCTTGTAGCATTTGAATAGACACCAGTTTTTGACGTGCTTTTAACACTAGGTTCTCTTGCATCACTTTAGATAAGAAGCGCTCGGCACGATCAAACTTATGTTGTCGCTCGGCACTAATACCCAAGTAATAATAGGCCTGATCAATATAATAAGGCGAGGAGGCAAGACTAGAGAGCAGCTCGTCGGCCTCATCATAGGCCTGAATATCAATACTGACTAAGGCTGCCAATAAGGTCACTTCATCGTCTTGGAATAGATCGTGGGCTTTAATCAAAAGCTCCCACGCCTCTTGCGTTTGACCTAAATCTAAGAGATAACGAATCTCGTATAAATATAAATTCTTACTGTCTTTTATGCGTTTGCGCTGCTTACTCACATATTTGAGCACTTCACGATCAGACTTTAGCTGCTTTAGAATATCTGCTTTTAATATAATAAAAGGCACATTATCGGGTTTGGCTTTTAAGGCGCGATTGACACTAACCAGCGCAATTTCTGGCTGCTCTAGTTGGGACATTAAGCCTGCCTGCAAGACCAAAATCGAAGGGTTGTTATGCTTTGGAAGTCTTAATAGTGTTTCAAGTAACAAGCGCTTATCATTACGTGTGGTAGGATAGATACCGATTAGGATTTCGCTTAAATCAGCCTGTGGATCGTAGTCTAATATTTGACTTAGTACTTCGCCAGCTAAGTCATAATCATTGGCTTTAAGTGCTAAATGAGCCACATAAAATAGGGCAGGAATATGTTCAGGGTTCTGCTGCTGCCATTTAAATGCAAATGCTAAGGACTCTTCAGGTGATTCATACATCAGCGATAGCTCTAACGCCCGCTCAAACACGCTAGTAGCATCTTGTTTAAATGACTCTTGCTTGTATAGCGCTAACGCGTTATTAATATCGCCGCGGTCTACCAAGAATTCTGCATGCATCACATTTAATAGGCTAGGACGATCTTGAGTCAGCATTAAACGACTATGATTGTCTTCAGCAGGATGACTCGATATATCAGGGTCAAGCGCTGTTTGTTCGGTAATGACTTCGTCAGGTACGGCTTCTGAATTGGTTATTTTTCCCAATAGCGGTGTCAATACGCGGCGAATTGGGTCAAACACACTCGCATGAGCAGGTAGAGACTGGCTTGCCATACCTGCAAGACTTAACATAAAAAACAGCTGCAATAAGCGTTGGCGCACACGGCTTAACGTTGGCTTTTTCTTAGTTATGACTGGGTCAGGTAGCAGCGCTTTCTCAGCTAAAGGAGTATCCGCTACGTTCTTTTTGGACTTAAATCGGGCAAATAGGTGTCCTTGAGTTACACGAAAGCGAGTTTCGACTCTTTTGAATAATGCTTTAGGCGAGTGTGAGTGAGACAAAGAAAGCATAACGTCCTGTTTTAGCCACTAATCACAATAATTAGGGTTAAGAGTAATCAATAGAGCCTAAGATAAGTTCGCCACAATAAAAGCGAATTATTAACAGTAAAAAGCAATTAGGATTGTCTTTATTGGGTGTATCTAATCTAATACTAATCGATAAGGGTAACACTTAAAGCGTTTAGCTTAAAGAAGTCAGCGTCACCCATTGTCGTTTATCGTTATTATTAAGTGGCGATTTTATAAGCGGCTATTTAAAGGTGTGTGTTTTATGAAGTGCATACTGTCAATAGTCTAATACCACTTAATGTATCAATTGCCTATTATAAGTAAAATACAGCATTATTAACGGTATCAACCTTGTTAATAGCGTTGATGCTGAACCTGTTATAGAACTGCTTATTACCTAATTACTTATTGCGCGCCCATAGCCAGTTTGCTAGAGCTTTTAGTGAGCTATCTTTTGCAAACTGTTCATGGATAGCCGTGGTAGCGTCATCAAACAATGACTTAGCGTAGGCAGTCGCATCCTCAACCCCCATAAATTTGACGTAAGTTGATTTGTTAAGCCCTTCGTCGCTACCAGTGGGTTTGCCTAGAGTGTCAGTATTAGAGGTGACATCCAAAATGTCATCTTGCACTTGAAACGCAAGACCAATATTACTAGCAAAATGCGCCAAAGCTGCTAACCCTTTGTCCGAGGCTTTGGCACAAATACCGCCCATTAATACTGCTGCTTCAATTAAGGCACCGGTTTTGTCACGGTGGATGGCTTCAAGCTCACTTTGACTCACTGATTTATTTTCAGCATTTAAATCAAGCATTTGTCCGGATACCATACGGCGGGCACGCGGACTAAAAACCGCGCTTAGTGCTGCACTCTGCTTATCTGTAATCGGTGCAAAACCCTCTAAATCTGCGGTGAGTGCTTCAAAAGCTAGTGTTTGTAATACATCACCGGCAAGCATAGCAGTGGCTTCACCAAATTTGATATGACACGTAGGACGACCACGGCGTAAATCATCATCATCCATGCAAGGCAAATCGTCATGGATAAGCGAGTAGGTATGTAAAAACTCAACAGCAAGCATGGCGCGTCGACATGCGTCATAGTTAGCATGATTCGCATCTTGGTTAGCATTTGACTGATTATCAATGACGGTGTGATAGGCACTAGCGACCAATAATGGACGCACACGCTTGCCTTCACCCATCATTGCATAGTGGCAGGCATCGCTTAACGGGCTTGGCATTTTGGCGTGATTTAATAGGGTCTGAATATCTGCGCTTAATTGCGTCAGTACATCTTTACTTAACGTATCAAATGATTGAGATGGCATAGCGGCAAAGCTTGATTGAGTTTGAATCATAGAATAAACATCACATACAAAATTGAAGTAGGCAGTCGTGCCTCTTTATAAAGGGCTTTATCAATAGAAGGTCTAGGGCGTGTCCTCATTTTGAAAATGGTGATAAAAATAAGATAAATCGCAGTCAGACAAAGAAAATAATGCCGTAAATATCGAGATATTTACCCGTTATTTGAGGCAGTATGACAAGATTTAGCTATTTTTAGCCCATTTAAATGTAATCGTACGAATTGAGGACACCCCCTAATAAGGTGTAACAAGGGTGGTGCGCTATAACAATACATAACATAGCCAATAAATAACCGGCCTTAATGTGTTTAGTTTAGCATGACCACCCAAGGTTTATTGTACTTACCGCTTATGGCTACTTTCATCGGTTAATCTGTCAGCAATTTGTTATCTCGTAACTTTACTAATTAGACACGCAATAAGTTTTGACATTCGGTAGACACACAGACACTATAAAGAAAATATATGACCTATGAGTCAGCCATTGCGCTGTGACAGCAAGGGGTTAAATCCCCTACACTAGCCAACGCAGATATCATAGAGTACAGATAAAATTATACAAATTATATAATATAAATTTAATACTGTACCTGTACTGTAGGTGCTATATAGCCATAGTACGATGATGCTCATGCTTCTTTTGTGTCCATGCAGATATCAGATGGAGTCAGCTTAGTCACCCAGTTAACAAGATACTTGATTACGGCTATTTTAACCCTTTATCTGATAACAGTGAGTCGCAACTGTCTAGTAGCATCGACTGAGGGTGGGTGCTTTACTAAATCCAATTAGAATATGATCAACGTGGTTTAGCTTCTGATAAGGTTCGCCGTATTCAGAATTATAAAATAACAAGGAGATTTAAATGATATATCAAGGTAACCGCATCACGGTATCGATGTTAGATGATGGCATCGCCAACATGCAGTTTGACGCTCAAGACGAGAGTGTTAACAAATTTGATGCTGAAACAAATAAGCAATTCGCTGAAGCCGTTACCGCGCTTGAGCAAGCAGATAACATCAAAGGTTTGGTTGTTACTTCAACTAAAGGTGTTTTCATCGCTGGTGCTGATATCACTGAATTCGTTGGTCATTTCAATAAAGAAGCTTCTGAAATCGAAAAGTGGATTGTTGAAATCAATGGCGTATTCAACCGTTTTGAAGACTTGCCATTCCCTAAAGTAGCTGCTGTCAATGGCGCTGCGTTAGGAGGCGGTTGTGAAATGACATTGGTATGTGAATACCGTGTTATGGGCGAAAAAGCGCAAATCGGTCTTCCAGAAACTCAGCTAGGTATCTTCCCAGGCTTTGGCGGTAGCGTACGTACGCCACGTGTTATCGGTATCGACAACGCATTAGAGCTTATCGCAACAGGTAAACCTAAAAAGCCACAAGAAGCGCTAAAGTTAGGCTTGGTTGATGCGGTTGTTGCACAAGACGACTTACAAGCAGCCGCTATTGATTTAGTGAAAAAAGCGATTGCTGGTGACTTTGATTGGCAAGCAAAGCGTGAAGAGAAGCTTCAGCCTGTTAAATTAAATCAGCTTGAGCAAACGATGGCGTTTAGTAGCGCTAAAGCCGCTATCTTCGCTAAAGCAAATCCTAAACAGTATCCAGCGGTTGCGATTGCTATCGATGCGATTGAAAAGCATGTGAACTTAGGCCGTGATGATGCGATCAAAGTAGAAGCAGCACACTTTGCTAAAGCGGCGAAAACACCACAAGCAGAAAGCTTGGTTGGTCTGTTCTTAAATGATCAAGCGGTTAAGAAATTAGCCAAAAAACACAGCAAGCAAGCACATGAGATCACTGAAGCAGCAGTACTTGGCGCTGGTATCATGGGTGGTGGTATTGCGTATCAAGCAGCTTCAAAAGGCCTGCCAATTATCATGAAAGACATCAAGTCTGAGCAATTAGACTTGGGTATGGGTGAGGCGAGCAAGCTTCTAGGTAAGCAGGTTGAGCGTAAGAAAATGACTCCAGCACAAATGGGTGAAACGCTAAGCCGTATCCGTCCGACACTTAACTACGGCGACTTTGGTGAAACTGACATCGTTATCGAAGCCGTTGTTGAAAATCCAAAAGTAAAACATGCTGTATTAAAAGAAGTCGAAGGCCTAGTAAAAGAAAACGCTATCTTAGCGTCTAATACTTCAACTATCTCTATCACTCATCTAGCTACTGTGCTTGAGCGTCCGGAAAACTTCGTGGGTATGCACTTCTTTAACCCAGTACACCGCATGCCACTAGTCGAAGTTATCCGTGGTGAGAAATCATCAGAAGAAGCGATTGCAACTACTGTTGCGCTAGCTCAGCGTATGGGTAAAGTGCCTGTTGTTGTGAACGATTGCCCAGGCTTCTTAGTAAACCGCGTATTGTTCCCATACTTCGGCGCATTTGACCTTCTATTAAAAGAAGGTGCTGACTTTGTTCATGTTGACAAAGTAATGGAGAAGTTCGGCTGGCCTATGGGTCCTGCATACTTAATCGACGTGGTTGGTCTAGACACCGGCGTACACGGCGCAGAAGTTATGGCGGAAGGCTTCCCAGATCGCATGAAGCCAGATTATAAAGGCGCTATCAAGCATCTGTTTGAAAACAACCGTCTAGGTCAGAAAAACGGCGTTGGTTTCTACAAGTACGAAAAAGACAAGCGCGGCAAGCCTAAGAAAACAGCAGACGACGCAACTTATGCGCTACTAAAAGACACGACTGATGCGGATACTCAACAGTTTGAAGATCAAACCATTATCGATCGTATGATGCTTGCGTTCTGTAACGAAACCGTTCGCTGCTTAGAAGACAACATCGTAGCGACTCCAGCAGAAGCAGATATGGCGATGATTATGGGTGTTGGCTTCCCTCCATTCCGTGGTGGTCCATGCCGTTATATCGACCAAGTTGGCCTTGATAACTACTTAGCGCTATGTGAGAAATATGCTCACCTAGGCAAAGCGTATGAAGCGCCACAAAAAATCCGTGATATGGCAGCGGCTGGCGAAACGTTTTACCCAAAAGCCTAATACGATAAACGTTTAAAACAATTTAATTAGGGCTTACGCAATAATAGCTTTAGCAACAGAGTGTCATTTATTTACACTATCTGAAAGATAAAGCCAGAAGGTTAAAAAATAAATTTATTTGCGTAAGTCCTAACAATAATAAAGATTCAAGGAGTATTACATGACAACATTAAGTCCAAAAGACGTGGTCATCGTAGATGGCGTGCGTACCGCAATGGGTAAATCTAAAAACGGTATGTTCCGTAACGTTCGTGCTGATAGCATGTCAGCTGAGCTAGTCCGTGCTTTAGTTAAGCGTAACGACTTCGACACCAATGAAGTTGAAGATGTGATCTGGGGCTGTGTAAACCAGACTCTAGAACAAGGTATGAACATCGGCCGTAACATTGGTCTATTGGCTGATATCCCAAAAACAGCTGGCGGCCAAACGGTTAACCGTCTATGTGGTTCATCAATGCAAGCGCTACACACTGCCGCTGCTCAAATCATGACTAATCAAGGTGATGTATTCATCATCGGTGGTGTTGAGCACATGGGTCACGTGGGCATGATGCATGGTATCGACATCAACCCAGAAGCGTCTAAGCATTATGCGAAAGCGTCTAACATGATGGGCTTAACGGCTGAAATGCTAGGTCGTATGAATGGCATCACTCGTGAGCAGCAAGATGAGTTCGGTTATGAATCACATCGCCGTGCTTGGGAAGCAACTACTGAGGGTCGTTTTGACAATGAAATCATCGGTATCGAAGGTCACGATGCTGAAGGTCGCTTACAGCTTTGTACGGTAGACGAAGTGATTCGTCCAGATACTTCAATGGAGTCATTAGCTAAGTTACGTCCAGTATTCGACCCAGCAAATGGTACGGTAACTGCAGCAACGTCCTCTGCATTATCTGACGGTGCGTCTGCAATGCTTGTGATGAGCGCACAAAAAGCGAAAGATTTAGGTTTGACGCCACGTGCTCGTATTCGCAGCATGGCAGTAGCCGGTTGTGACGCTGCTATCATGGGTTATGGCCCAGTACCAGCGACTCAAAAAGCACTAAAACGCGCTGGCATGAGCATCGATGACATGCAAACCATCGAATTAAACGAAGCGTTTGCGGCTCAAGGTCTGTCTGTACTTAAAGCACTTAACCTACTTGATAAGCGTGACATCATTAACGTTAATGGTGGTGCCATTGCTTTAGGTCACCCACTAGGTTGTTCTGGTGCACGTATCACTGTGACGCTATTGAACGCGATGGAGCAAATGGATACTGAAATTGGTCTAGCGACTATGTGTATCGGTCTGGGTCAAGGTATATCAACTGTGATTGAGCGTGTTTAATCACTGATTAGATCAATAAAATACCAATAGGATAAATCTAGCCTATTGCACCAAAAGCACTTCTAACATCATGTTAGAGGTGCTTTTTTGTCATTATACATTGGCAATACCTTTTAAGCAGAAGAACCACAGTACCAGTTCTGAATCTGTCTATATAAAAGCAATCAAAAGTAGCTCAGTGCCAATAACGACCAAACCTATAATCTTGAAGCCATATTATATTTCACAACAGGATCTAATGGCTAAGACGCTGCGCAGTTTTTTCTACCTCTATTTTATTGGTTTAGCTGTGACTGCTTTAATTATTTTTGCAGCAAAAATTGATATTAATTATGATATTTCTCATTAGAATGAAGTAGGTGTATAGTTGTCATAACAGCGCAGAGCTTTAATCCTTTAGATTATTAATCATTATATTGTGCTAGAAAAAATACCGAGGTATATCTATGATTCCTAAACATAAAACAACCCTAAAAGTTGCGCTAATATCTGCTATTAGCCTGAGCGTGGCACTATTTGCACATAGCAAAACGTCGACGACACAGACAAAAGATAATAACAGTGAGGTCGTTGAAAAGTCGTCGCTTATGCCGCCACAGGTATTAACCGGTAACGTAAATAAGACGTTAGAGGCGTTTAGCTTCACGGCAGACAATGGTGAGGTCTATCATGTCGCCGACCCAAATCACCTGTTAGATAAGTTGGCCAAAGATAGTGGCAGAACTCACTCGCTCTATGAGTTAAAGGATGTGCGTATTAAAGGACGAGTAAGTCCAGCTGGTAACTATGGACATATGGGTTACTATCAGCATCAGCTAACCGTAACCGGTGTTCTAGATAGCTAAGTGTAAGAGGTGATAAGACTATTTGACCACACCCCCTTAATGTGACTTAATAAGGACAGGTATTTTTTATCTAACAGCACAAGGAGTGTGTTATGTCTAAGACCATTACCACTGATAAAACCTATCGCATCATGCGCGGCAATGCACAAGCGATTGTTATTGATGTGCAAGAAAAGCTAACCCCGCATATCTACCGTCATGAAGAGATTGTGCAAAAAATAACGACTTTGATTGAAGGCTTACAGATATTAGATGTGCCCATCATGCTCAATGAGCAGTATAAAAAAGGACTGGGCGAGACGTTACCAGAGATTCTGCAGGTGTTGGATACTGCGAGGTCAAAAGCAGTTGAAAAGGTTACCTTTAGTGCCTGCGACAATGATGAGGCTTGGAACCATATCGCTCAACAGAACCGAACCTCGGTTATTGTTTGCGGTGTTGAGGCTCATGTTTGTGTCATGCAAACGGTATTAGATCTGCTCGATAATGGCATGCAACCTGTGGTTATTGCAGATGCGACGGGTTCACGTAACAGTTATGATCGTCGTCAAGCGATTCGCCGTATGCGACGTGCTGGAGCGGTGGTGACAACGACTGAAGCAATCCTATTTGAGTTGTGTCGCTCGAGTAAAGATGAGGCCTTTAAGGCGATTAGTGCTCTAGTGAAGTAAGGGTAATAATTACCTCAAAAGCCAAGCTAATTTGATAGAGCTCAATTAAAAATCCATGATGAATAAACGTTGTTATCTATCACGGATTTTTTATGTCTATAGAGTTAGTGTTATTCAACCAATAAAACAGGGTTAGCAGTGGGTTTATCTCGTATTTTTAAAACCAGAACACTGGCGAATGCGACTGCGATAATCAAAACCCAGCCTGATAATAACCAGCTACTAGTCATTACTTTGACGCCTTGCATTGATAGCACCATAACGACGCCGCCTAAATTCCCCATTAGCATTAACATGGCGACGGCTTTGGCTGCTTGTGAGGGATGTACTGTGTCCTCTGCGGCGGCAATAAGCAGTGGATAACCGGCTAATAAGAAAAAGCCAAGGATAAAGCTGATAACCAGAGCCATGCTTCCTGAACTGGTATAAAGCAGCGGGTAGGTTGCAAATGCGCCAACGAGCGTTGCTATGATTAGAAAAATACGCCTTTTATGCAGATAATCTGACAATATCGGAATAATGAGCGCACCCAAAATACCACCGATAATAAGCATAGCTGTAATAACACCTGCAGTTGCCTCATCAATGCCACGCGGCTCAAGAATAGGCGCAATCCAATTGCTTAGCCCATTAAAATAACCCATGGCGATAAATATAGTCAGTGAGATGAGCCATAAACGTTTGTTCTTTAATAAAGACTCCATCTCACGCAGTGTGATAGCGTCATAGTGCTTTTGCGGCTTTTCAGCGACTACGAATAAGAAAATAGTCACCACAATGGCTGTCAGTGCCATATTGATTAATAACATACCAGAAAAACCAAAAGTGTCTATTAGCGGTGCTGAAGCAAAGGCACCTAAGGCAGTTGCCAAAAACATCACCCCCATAATCACACCGGTCACGGTAGCAATTTGTGATTTATCAAACCAGTCTGTGGTTACCTGATTAATAGCATTGGTAATATAAGGTTGGGCGATGGCGATAAGCATCTGCCCACCAAACACAGCCCAATAGTTATCAACCCCAAGCCAGCGTATAAATGAGCCTATCAGCATTAATATGGCAGCGTAACTGACCACCTTTTTGTATCCCATATTATCCAGCCTCTTACCAGAATGAATGGCGAGAAGGACAAAGACAATAGGGAACATTAAGGTTAATAGATTGGCAAAAAACTCATTAACACCGAAATGGGTCTGAGTGCTGATAATGATGGTGGCAAAGCTAAGCCACAAAAACTGATTGATGCCTAACAATAAGGCAAATGCAGCGATGATTACCCACCGATTATGGTGGGGTTTACGAGTTAGCAAGAGCGGCTCTAGTTGAGAGAGGGGGGCATCTTGAGAGAGTTCCCCCACATTCTGGGCGGCATGGTGATTCTGTGGCATCGACGACTCCTTGTCTGATAGATATCCATATCCTTATTATGACTGTCAATAAACACTAAAACAACTGTTAAAAATAAGCTAGGATAATTAGAACAATCTAGTATTATATTAAGTCAAAAGGAACAACGCCTTATGCCATTAACCAACAATGAAAATATCAGTATTGAGGATGTGACTCATTTTTTATTAGAGCTTGATGCTCTAAAGCGCGTTAACAGACGCAGTTATGTGACCCAAGCCACACGTCTTGAAAACTCTGCTGAGCATTCTTGGCATTTAGCAATGGCGTGTTGGTCTATTGCAGAGCTGTTTGAGATTAACGTGAATCATGAGATGCTTTTGAAATTAGCCTTAATCCATGATTTGGGTGAGATTGATGCTGGTGACACCTTTTTGTATGCAAATAGTCGCAGTGACGCACATCTTGAGGAGCGTGAAGGTATTGCACGATTGCAAGCTGAGCGAGGCAATGGTATTTATAATCTAAGTGAGATTTGGGAGGAGCAGGAGACAGGAAGCAGTCGTGAGACGCAGCTACTTAAAGTGGTCGATAGGCTATTACCGTTTTTGTTAAATCTCAATACTGAGGGTAAAACGTGGCGAGATATGAAGGTCAAACGCTCGCAAGTGGCTGGCGCGCATGCCTTTATTGAAGATAGCTTCCCTGCTATTCATGATTGGCTCAGTAAACAAATTGAGTATGCAACCAAGCAAGGTTGGTTAATTGATGCATAGGGCGTGTGGAACATTCGACCATGGCACTGGCGGCGACTATTTTTTAGTCAATATGCAGTGAAATTTTTGACGCTTAGTCATTCTAAGTTAGACAATTTCGCAAACTATTGGCAAAAAAGAGTCCCGCTCCTGAGAACGGATTAAGCAAAGCACTGCTTTGCCCGTTCGCAAGGCGAGAGCTGTGCTCGAGTGAGGCTGATGCTAAAATCGCCCCAGACGTTGTTGCAAAACTAGTCAAGGTCTAGACATTAACGACGGTTTACGCCTAGTCTGAAACAATTTTAGCTATCAGCAGTGCTAATTTGCGAATGTTCCACACGCCCTAATCATCCAACAGCAATAACACTTAAATAAGGGCAACATTGTGACGCATATTTCTGCTAAGAGTTTCAGTTTAAAGGGTTTAGGAGTAGCTGTGTTATTGATAGCTGCCCAGTCTGTATATGCAGCACCCGTTAGCAACGGTCAAAAACTGGCGCTAGATGCCAAAAAGCAAATAGGGGTTACCGTCGGCTACGATCCTACCTATCGCAGTCTTGATTTCCCGAGGGGTGATATCTCACAATCAACGGGTGTCTGCACGGATGTGGTTATACGCGCCTATCGCCTGCAGAATATAGACTTACAGCAGCTGGTTAATCATGATATGAAACAGAATTGGTCAGCTTACCCAAAAATCTGGGGGTTAAAGTCGACCGATAAGAATATTGACCATAGGCGAGTGCCTAATTTGGAAGTGTTTTTTGAGCGTCATGGTCAGAGTCTTTCGACCACTGATAAAGCCAGTTTTAAAACCGGTGATATTGTGAGTTGGCGACTGAAAGGCAATAATTTACCACATATCGGTATCGTATCTGATAAAAAGGCATGGGACGGTACGCCTTTGATTATTCATAATATTGGGCGTGGCACACAAGAGCAAAATGTCTTGTTTGAGATGCCAATCAAAGGCCACTATCGTTATTAACAGTCATATTGAATACGGTCATATTTTTATTCAAAACGAGAGCTTACCAAACAATTTCAATGGGTGTGCCTACTTTAACCGCACTCATGATTTCGTCCATTTCTTCATTGGTCACCGCCATACAGCCGTCTGTCCAATTGCGCTTTTGCACCACATCAGCTAAGTGCCCGTAACCATTCATTTGACCATGAATCATGATTGCACCGCCAGGGGAGACGCCACGTGCCTCTGCACTGGCAATGTCTGCTTCATTGGGATAGCTGACATGGATAGAGCGATAGGCAATCGAGTTCTCATTTTTATAATCTAAAATATACTCACCCTCTGGTGTACGCTCATCGCCTTCTTGCTGCTTATGACCTTTTGGTGCATCACCGAGCGCAATGTGATAGCTTTTGACCGCTTTATTATCTTGCAACAGATATAGTTTTTGTGATGACTTATCGACAAAGACTCTATCTATATTTGCTTGCTCTAGAGTCAATGCAGAGGGCGGGAAGTAGGTGTCGTGTGAGCTACTTTGGCGAGAGAGTTGGTCGTAATACTCTTGCATCTCATCAGAGTCATTATGAGGATCAGCTATGATGACAATCACAGCAAGCGCGAATACGATTAAAAATACGGTTTTTAGTAAGCTGGTCTTTTTTTGCGACATCATCAGATATCCTGTCTTATAGAATATAAAACAGGATACCGCTCTGATATGTAAGGCTGGCGTAGAAAGTGTGGATTTTGGATGAAGGGTATCCTATTAAGGGTTTGATACACCTAAAAGCTCGCCCATTTTGACCACAGAACCATGCTGCATGTCTTGTGACCACTCAACACTAGCAGATTTTGGTAGGACCACAATGGCGGTAGAGCCCAGATAGAAGCGTCCTAACTCATCACCTTTTTTCAAGCTGATATTATGGGTTTGGGTCTGAATGCTATCGCTGCGCTCAATTTTGCCAGTGGCGACGGTTTCGATACCGGCAACAATCATCGCACCGACCAGTACCACACAGGCTTTGCCGTATTCGGTATCAAAAACACACACCAAACGCTCATTACGCGCAAATAAATCAGGTACATTGGCCGCGGTAACATTATTCACTGAGAACAAAGTACCTGGTACATAGCGGGTTTCAATCAGCGTACCATTAAAGGGCATGTGTACTCTATGATAGTTGCTTGGTGCCAGATAGACGGTAGCAAAGCTGCCCTCATTGTAATAGCTGCTTTCTTTATTTTCAGTATCAGCAAGTAGGTGACTGACCGAATAATCACGTCCTTTGGCTTGCAGTAATTGACCGTGCTCAATAGCACCAATTTGCGAAATCATACCGTCGGCTGGCGAGACGATGCCGTGTGCGCTATCATCAATCGGACGCGCATTGTCATCAAGCTCTCGGGTAAAAAAGTCATTAAAGCTGCTAAAATCACTTAAGTTTTTGCGAGCGTATTCATCTAGTGTAATGCCGTAAGCTTTGGCGAAACCATGCACAAAGGCTCGTTTAACTACAGGGTTTTTACTGGCCGCCAATTTACCTGCTGTTTCGCTTAATTTTTGCTGGGGTACGATATGTTGTAACGTGGTAAACAGTCCGTCACGGGTTAATACTTTTTGAGTTTGCTTTTTTATGGAATCTTTAATCATGTTTTTCATAATAAATACCGATAATGATGAGGAAAGTAGTGTGTTTTATTGACTGATTTAAATAATAAAGTAGTCTTTAACGAAATACGAACCTAATTTTAAAAGTAAGCTAAACGTTAAATGTAAGATATAGTTGTTATAAGAAATTAGTGATAAGGCTAGTTTATCATAATGGCCAATAAGCACGTTTAGATAGAACATAAGTTTAGAAAAATGACCGCCGGTTTAGGAATAAATAAATATGAAAGCTTTGATTCAACGAGTAACACAAGCCAGCGTGACAGTAGACAGCCAAATAGTCGGCGAGATTGAGCACGGTATTTTGGCTTATATTGGTATTGGGCATGAGGATAATTTGCAAAGTGCGCAAAAGATGATAGATAAGATTCTCACGTACCGTATCTTTGATAATGAGGCAGGCAAGCTTGATAAGAATATTCAGCAAGTACAAGGCGGCTTACTGTTGGTATCCCAATTTACACTAATGGCAAAAACGGACAAAGGTCGTCGTCCAGACTTTGGCGGTGCGATGCCACCGGCTCAAGCAAATGAGCTGTTTGAGCAATTGATCGACTATGCAAAGGCGCAATACGATAACGTGGCCTCAGGGGAGTTCGGTGCCAATATGCTGGTCAAAGCCGATAATGATGGGCCTTTAAACTTTATTTTAGAAATTAATTAGATTATCAAAATAGGCTAAGTAGCTTAGATGAAATGAAGCTATGAGACTGCTAACAAGTACAAGCCCTTGCTTGTTAATAGGGACTGGTTACGCTTTAGACTATAATATTCACTATTTGTCATCTAGCTGTCATAATTGTACGTTGTAATATAACGGTCATATTTATAGGTAATGACGCATATATTAGTGCTGAAAAGCAGTACGTGAAATTATAGGACAGTAATCAGATGAATACGGAAACCATATTAGTTGTAGAAGATGAGCCTGCCATACGCGAGATGATCGTGACTACGCTTGAGATGGCTGGTTATGAATGCTTGCAAGCCGAAGATGTCAACGAGGCGCACAATCATGTGGTTGACCACAGACCGGCTATGATTTTGTTAGATTGGATGTTACCGGGTAATCAGTCTGGTATCGACTTATGCCGCCGTCTAAAAAAAGATGAGTTGTTGTCTGAAATTCCTATCATTATGCTCACTGCCAGAGGTGAAGAAGACAATAAGGTGCAAGGCCTTGATGCGGGTGCAGATGACTATATCACTAAGCCGTTTTCAACCCGTGAATTGGTCTCGCGTATTAAAGCAGTTTTACGCCGTAGTAGCGCTCTGTCAGGAGAGAAGCCGATTGAAGCTGAGGGCCTAAGTCTTGATCCAGTGAGCCAACGTCTTTCAGCCGACGGTATACCTGTGGAGATTGGTCCGACAGAATACCGTTTGTTGGCTTTTTTTATGAGTCACCCAGAACGTGCTTATACTCGCACACAGTTATTGGACCAAGTGTGGGGCGGTAATGTGTATGTGGAAGACCGTACCATTGACGTGCATATCCGCCGGCTGCGTAAAGTGTTAGAGCCGTATAATTATGCAGGTTTTATCCAAACTGTACGCGGCACCGGCTATCGCTTCTCGACGCAAATACATGGCTAATCATTTATTACCCAAATTGTTGATAACCTATCATGACCGTATTAAAGTAGTGTCTTATTAGAAAATATACATTTGAGAGTGTCATGACACCGTCGAAAGACCCCAAAAAGCAGATTAATGATATAGAAAATGACAGCAGTATTAATCTGGCTGAGCCACCTGTAATAGAAGATCAGTCATCTGAGGAGGGCGCTACGAACGCGCCCAGTTTAATGCCAAAAGAAAATAGAGCGGCCAACCAAAAAAGACGTGAAGACAGTGTCAAACACGGCACAACTTTATTTTGGTCAGATTTTAAATGGCTTATTACTTTAGTGGTTGGCGGCGCAGCATTAGGCGTTTATATGGGCTCGCTGCCGTGGGGTATCGTTGTCGGACTAGTGCTGTATTACGTTTGGCGACTGTATGCGGTACAGCAGTTTTACAATTGGATGAGTCGCTCGTTAACCTTGCCGCCCCCTGATTTCTCAGGTAGCTTGACCTTTATGGCCAATCAGCTATATGAGAGTAAAAAGCAAGAGCAAATGACGCATCAGAAAATGATGGGGCTGATTAAGAAGATACGCAGCTCATTATTGGCGCTACAAGATGCGGTTATTTTACTGGATGAAAATGATGGTCTTGAGTGGTGGAACCAAGCAGCAGAGACCTTATTAGATTTGCGCTCAGAAGATCAGGGTCGTAGTATTTTAGATTTAATCGATGTGCCGCAATTCCAAGAATATTACGTGACTGCAAGCTCGCCTAATGAGGGAGTGCGTCTACGCTCATGGCGTAATTATGAGCGGTTTTTGCAATGTGAGGTAACTCACTTTGGTACTGAAAAGCTGCTGATTATTTATGATGTCACCCGTCTACAGCATCTTGAACAGATGCGCAAAGACTTCGTGGGTAATGTGTCGCATGAGCTGCGCACACCTCTGACAGTACTCATGGGTTATATCGAGACCTTCTCAGATCAGCCCGATTTAGACCCTAAATGGCGCCGTGGTTTTAATTTAATGATGCAGCAAACAGGACGGATGAATCATATTATTAATGATCTGCTTCTGCTGTCTCGTCTTGAGAATGAAGAGCGTATTAAAGAAGAACGTATTGATATGCCAAGATTATTGACCAGTATTTTTGATGATGCTCAGGCATATAACAAAGAGTATGGTCATGTTATTGATTTGCATATTGATTCGCAGCGAGATGTCTATGGCTCTGAGATATATCTAAACAGTGCCTTATTAAATCTGGTTACCAATGCTATTAAATACACACCTAAAGGTGGTGAGGTTAGTATTTCATGGCAAGATGTAAAAGGCGGCTGTTTATTCTCAGTATATGACAATGGTATTGGTATAGCTGAGGAGCACATCGATCGGTTAACCGAACGCTTCTACCGTGTCGACAGTGGGCGCTCTCGTGCGACTGGGGGAACCGGCCTAGGGCTGGCCATCGTCAAGCATGTACTGTATCAGCATGAGGCGAAGCTGACCATCGAATCAACCGAAGGCAAAGGCTCGACCTTTAATGTTTTCTTCCCCAAACGACGCATTTATCGTAGTAATGCTAAATTAGAGAACAAGTCTTAATCTTTATATATTCTGATCTTTGTACTGCTTAGTCTTTATTTTTAGCATAAAAAAAGAGCCATTCATAATATGAATGGCTCTTTTACGTTTAGCCGCTAAACCAGCCTTCTAAACGTATTTAAATCTTAGTGCTGAATGCCGCCAGCACCGTGTACATGGCCGTGATTTAGTTCGTCTTCAGTCGCTGCGCGTACTTCAACGATTTCTACGTCAAAGCTTAATTTTTTGCCAGCTAGAGGATGGTTTGCATCAACAGTTACGGTGTCATCATTAACATCAGTTACAGTGACTAGCATGACCTGGCCTTCAGCTTCAGACTGGAACTGCATACCTGGCTGAATGTCTTCAACGCCTTGGAAGTTAGAGCGGGGCACTTGTTGTACCGCTTGCTCTTGGTATTCGCCATAAGCGTCAGCAGGTTCGATAACCGCAGTTAACGAATCGCCAGCAGATTTGCCTTCAAGCTCTTTTTCAAGACCTGGAATAATGTTGTTATGACCATGTAGGTAAGCGAGAGGCTCGCCTTGTGATTGGTCAATCACTGTGCCGTTTTCGTCTTTTAATACATAGTTAAAACGTACAGCAGTATCTTTTGTAATCGTTGTCATAAAAATTCCTAAAATATATAAGGGTTCAATAAATAAATACGTAACACAATTAGACAGGGCTGTTTTTTTAAGCACATTAAGTTATTGCGCCATACCTCTGCACATTGCCTTATCTAATAGATTGTGATGAGTCGCAAAGGTTTCAAGTCATATTCTCAAATTAATGCGTTAATTGCTAAGTTTTTTTGATATTTTTTGATATTTCGGACGATAAAAGCAGTAACAGACCAGTTATCTTCAAAATTATGTAGAAAAGCCGCTTTATTTGCTTAAACTTTGTACAGTAGCATCACACCCTTTAGTTTGCTAACCTAAGACACCATAACGATTAATACCGCTACCTATTTCGAAAATTTATAAATAGCAGCGGATAGACGTTAAGCAACTGATTTAACGATATCTGACTGCCAATAATAACAGTTAATAATGACGGATGAATGAAAAATGACAATACAGCAAGCCACGCAGTCTAATACTTCGGCAAACTTAGCACATGAAGTCGATTACCGACTCGATTTTCAACCATTTAAACAGCACTTGGTCAATGTCACACTAAGCTTTAAGGCAGTACAAGATGCGCCAACGTTATGGTTGCCCTCTTGGATACCAGGCAGTTATCTGATGCGTGAATTTGCACGTAATATTACTGCGGTGCATTATCAAGTATTAAGCAATAACGATAAGTCAGTGAGCGAAGAGGTAATGCGTGCGCAAAAGATGACTAAAAGCGAATGGCAGCTTACCAAGGTGAGTGCAGGCGATAAAGTCCAAGTGGAATATGAGGTCTATTGCTACGACTTATCGGTGCGCACCGCCTATGTCGATCAGAACCGTTTATACGGTAACTTCACCTCATTAGCACTTGCTGTTGAGGGCTTAGAGGAAGCGCCAGTTGCAGTCACCTTAAGTGTGCCTGCTGCCTTTTATGAGGCACAAACATCAGAGGCAGCTTCTGTGAAAATTGCTTGCGGCTTAGCGCATACTTATTTACATACGGACAGCACACATCATTATCATCTGGAAGCTGACAACTATCATGAACTGATTGATTATCCGTTTGAGATTGCCCCGCAAGACGAGTTTGATTTTATTGTTCATGACAATCAGCACAATACAATCGCCCATCGCTTTTATCTCTCAGGTAGACACACGGCTAATTTAGGACGCCTACAACAAGACGTGCAGCAAATCTGTCAGGCCTATGTCAATTGGCTGGGTGATGCGCCATTCGGCAGTGATAATTATCATGGCTATACCTTTATGACTTATGCTAGTGGCAATGATTATGGCGGGCTTGAGCATATTAATTCGACCAGCTTGGTGACGCCGCGTAGTGATTTACCAACGGATAAAGAGGCGGATGAGCCCAGTGACAGCTATCAGCGCTTCTTAGGACTGTGTAGCCATGAGTACTTCCACTCTTGGTGGGTTAAAACCGTACGTCCTGACGTGATGATGAACGTTGATTTACGTCAAGAGGCTTACACACCGCTGCTTTGGGTATTTGAGGGCTTCACCTCTTATATCGACGACTTTATGCTACAAGCCTCTGGCGTGGTCAGTAAAGACAGCTATCTAAAACTATTACAAAGCCAGATTAACCGCTACACCCAAACCCACGGACGTGCCTTACAAAGCGTGGCGGAGTCGAGCTTTGATGCGTGGATTAAGCTGTACCGCGCCGATGAAAACACCGGTAACGCTGGTATCAGTTACTACAACAAAGGGGCATTGGTGGCGTTCTGTCTTGATTTAACTTTAATGCAGCAAAGCGGTGGCAAATATCGGTTATTTGATGTGGTCAAAGCCTTCTATCAATTGGCAAAAGAGCAGGGCAATACCGGTAATCGCATCCGTATTGGCATGAATAACGATAATCTAGAGACCATTATCAGCCAGTTTATGGACAAAGCGGTATGGAAGGACTTCAAAGCACGCTATGTCGATGGCGTAGAAGAGCTACCGATTCATGAGATGCTAAAAGCGCAAGGGATTAATATTGATGTTGATGATAAAGACAATAGCTTAGCATGGGGTATTGCTGCCGCTGAGACGCCAGAAGGACTCAAGGTTAATAAAGTGCTGCGTGATAGCGTGGCCGCAGAAGCTGGTATCTCTGCCAAAGACGTGATTGTCGCCATTGATGGCATTAAGGCCAGTAAAAAACAACTGCAAAGTATAGCAGAGTCAAATCTTGAGGCAGTTACTTGTCATGCGTTCCGCCGTGATGAGTTGTTAACCTTTACTGTAAGCAATCAAACGCAGTCTGGGGTAAGTGCTAATCCAAGCTTAGAGAAGGTCAGCTTAAGTTTGGGTGAGTCAGGATTTGAGCAATGGTTGTCACCGAGTTTTGTTGATAGTAAATAGCATTTAATAGACCACCATTCTTAGAAAGCAGCAATAAAAAAGGGGACATTCGATGCTCCCTTTTTTTGCCGCTATAAAATTCCATTTACCTAAATTGCGTCCTAGTTTAACAATGCCAGTTTCGCTTCAATCTGCTTGTTTACCTGTTGAAACTCTGATAAATAGGAGACTTCTTCCTCAGCGAGCATTCGTCTTAATATCCGAAAAGACTGAAGTCGTAGCTCTGCATAATCTATCAGCGCCTCATTTCTAGAAACAAGCTCGGGCGGTAACTTTGGGTTAGTGCTCGCATTTTGTATAAGGGCAATATTCTCTTGCCACGTCGGAATTACCTCAGTATCTAACTCTGTGACTAAGGCATCATGATCTGCTGTCGCCAAGCGGTCATAGATTGCTAACGTTTGCTGCTCATTTTCTGAAAATACAGCAACGTCACTATGATACTGTGCCAAACTATCATCATCCGATAGGAGAAGTATTGAGCCGAAGGTAATAACGGCTAAAATCAGTACGGCTAAAAGCCCAATTCCTGCCGCTTTCCAATTAGAGTAAAAAGCTTCTTTCTGGTCCTTGTATTTAGATAAGACATCACCTTGAGTATTGTCCACGAGATAATAGGAAATAACAGTAGAGACAGCAGGGATAACCATGCTTGGCAACTTATCTATGATGGACTCAGGAACCATAAATACGCCAGCGAATAAAACAATCGTGATGGCAATGCTAATGAGTAATGCCTTTAGTCCTTTTTTGGACTGATTTAGCTTAAGGTAATTGGCGCGGATAAGGTAACCAGCCGCAAGAGGTCCACCGATAAATGTGGCCAAAGCGATGGCTCGTTGGGAGTAAAATTTCAAATCAGTGGGTGCTGCTGGTGGGAGTTTTTCTGTGCTCGACATGGTATAGACTTATTATGAAAAGTATTAGGGTGAATAGCTTTCGGAAGTATTCTTATTTTATTATATAGTAATACTTATATATAAGCTGCTGATATCTCCATTACTATAGGCAAAACTTGAGCGCTTAATGAGGTTTGCACAAATAAAATAAGCTATTTGACCTCAAATCTTTCAAGCGTTTGTCATTTAAATGCACTCACACAAACTCGCCAACCCCTAAATTACCTAATTTAAACCCAGCTTCCGACCAGCGGATTAATCGCAAGCAGGGTAGTCCAACATGCGAGGTTATCCGTCGTACCTGAAAATTTTTAACGCATGATAAAGACGGCCAGTATGGGTATGTAATCTTCTAACGAGTAAACTCCATAAATCTTATTCTTTGACATAGACGACATACTAAGCCTAAAGGGTACTCAAGCGACTGTAGAGAGGATGTTACGTCTATGCTAATGCCATCACTATCTTTTGGGTACGAGCTAACATTTCAGTCATATCGACGACTTCACAGTTATATTGGCTGGCATATATTTGTGCATTTTGAGGGTTGGTGAATGCTTTTGTTCGGCAGCAAAAGCAAGCCCGTACTGACTCAATTGTTTGGGTATCGCCCAGCGGAAAACTAAACCAACAGTCGTTGCAGTTAAATGCTCTGCCATCAAATTCAATCTCAATTTTAGTGTTGTTGATGGGGTCGACGGTATGAATGATGGCGGATTTTCCTACGAGCTTGGTAATAAAAAAAGCATCCCAAATACACCAAGCGAAAACATTTGATGATGACCATTTAATAACGTGTTCAGTGGTGTTATGTTTTTTATTATCTATATAATGAGAACTTTGGCATCCGAAACAGGACGTTATCCTGCCAGCATGACTGTCAATGCACAATGATGCGTGCGTGCTATCTTGCATGAAGAGTTGATAGTCTTGTGTTATCGGAGATAACCCTTGCGAGAACTGCTCGTATAAACGTTTTAAGCTTTGTTTGGCAATAGGTTTTAGCGTTTTTATATCGTCAATTAATAAGTGATATAGACTTATGGAGCTATTAACAGCAAGTACTTCCATAAATATTTTCCAGTATATAAAATGTTATAACATAACATTTTATATACTGATTTCTCTTGACGCAACTATAAAAAGCCTCTTAGTTATGAACTGACTGTTAAAATAAGTGTCTTGGTATAAATAAACCGGTAAGAACGTCTGACTGATAACGCTTTTAATTAAAATTCACATACGCCTAAATAAACGCCTAAATAAACGTTATCTCAATCCCAACTCTTTCAAGCGTTTGTCATTTAAATGCACCCGCACAAACTCGCCAACGCCTAGATTACCAAGCTCAAATCCAGCCACCGACCAACGGATAAGTCGTAAGCAGGGTAGACCGACATGCGCGGTCATGCGGCGTACTTGACGGTTTTTGCCCTCATAAATGGTCATCATCAGCCATGAGTCGGGTACGCTTTTGCGTTCACGTATGGGTGGATCACGTTGCCATAATGGCATCGGTAACTCGTCTTCGCTTAGGTGTTTGATTTCAGCAGGTAGCGTCTTGCCATCTTTTAAAATCACACCATCTCGTAACTGCTTGAGTTGCTCCTCAGTTGGTATGCCCTCGACTTGAACCAGATACGTCTTACCTTGTTTACGGCCGTGATTCGCTTTGGGCGGATGGGTAATGGCTTTATTGACTTGACCGTCTGATGTCAGGAGCAATAAGCCTTCACTGGTGGCGTCCAATCGTCCGGCAACACGCAGCGATTTATCCGTAAAAAATTGCGACAGGGGTGCGAATTTATTATTAGCATCGTCACTAAACTGACTTTGTACGCCGTAGGGTTTGTTAAATAAGATAACGCTTGAGGTTGCCATAAACGAGAGGTTCCAAATACATCAATAAATAGTAAGTCTTAAGTAGAGAAAATAGTTTAACTTATGCCTCTTCAATGCCTCGGTTAACACCGCTACCCTCAGCTCGCCATTGAATAACCGACAGACTGGTTGACGCCATAAGACCGAGTACTATATAACCCACTAGGGCATGTAAGCTTGCTAGCACACGCCCTATATCTTGGGGCTGAAAATCCCCATAACCGGTTGACGTAAAGGTAATAATCGAATAATAGCAGCACAGCCAAAAGTCATAAGTAATAGGACTGCCATCACGTGTGGTATCAATAATACCGATTTGAGTATAAATACTTGATAAGGTCAATAAGAATAAAAATACGTTAAATAAAGAGAGACCAAGCTCTTTCCATAAATGACCACTGTCGCCATAAATGCGTTTTAACGTACTACATAGCGACCATAAAAACACACCACAAAATACGAAACCAAAGCCAATAATTAGCATGTCACGCCAATGACTATCCGGTAGAAAACGAGCCAGAATATACCAAAGGCCAGCAACAATAATGAACAAAATAAGGGTGCGTCTACCTGTATTCAGATTTAGCATAATAAGCGCCTAAGATAAAATACCTCAATAGTCTAAACTACTGAGGTATTAAGAACCTGTATTCACAAGCTATAATTGGCTCTTTTTGCCTAAAACAAGCCACTACTTTGTTAAAATTCGGCTCGAATAGAATGACTATTCAACCCAATTTTGCCTCGTATTGTCTCATTTTATTCTAAAAATACCCTAACTGTAGCTTATGAATACAGGTTCTAAGATAAAATTAAATAGCTAAATTACGAAGATGTTGGAGCATCAAAGCATTACACTTCTTTGCCTAAACCAAATTAGCTTATAGTGAGTCTAACGCCTCGTTAAAGGTCTTGCTTGGACGCATAACCTGTTTCACCACGTCATCATCAGCTAGGTAGTAACCTTTTAAATCAACAGGTTTTCCTTGCACCTCATTGAGCTCGTTCACGATTTTCTCTTCGTTCTCTTCAAGCGTTTTGGCAAAGGCAGCAAATCGCTCTTGTAGTGCTTTGTCTTTGTCTTGCTTAGCAAGTTCTTCAGCCCAGTACATGGCTAAGTAGAAGTGACTACCACGGTTATCGAGCTCACCGACTTTGCGTGATGGTGACTTATTGTTTAATAGTAGCTTCTCGGTAGCATCGCTTAGCGTATCGGCTAGGATTTGTGCTTTCGGATTCTGCGCTGTGCCGTGCTCTGCTTCATGCTCAAGCGACATAGACAATGCTAAGAACTCGCCAAGCGAATCCCAACGTAGATGGTTTTCTTCCAATACTTGCTGAACATGCTTCGGTGCAGAGCCACCAGCACCGGTTTCAAACAGACCACCGCCATTCATCAGCGGTACAATTGAGAGCATCTTAGCACTGGTACCGAGCTCAAGAATTGGGAACAAGTCAGTTAGGTAATCACGCAATACGTTACCCGTTACAGAAAGAGTGTCTTTACCTTGAATCAGACGCTCTAGGGTAAAGCGCGTCGCCTCGCGAATAGACATGATACGGATATCTAGACCATCTGTATCATGGTCTTTTAAGTAATGCTCGACTTTCTTGATAAGAGCCGCGTGGTGAGCACGGTTTTTATCTAACCAAAATACCGCAGGCATACCAGTAGCGCGGGCACGTGTTACCGCCAGTTTTACCCAGTCCTTAACTGGCGCATCTTTCACACGGTTCATACGCCAGATATCATTTTTCTTAACAGCATGTTCAGTCAGTACATTGCCGTTAGCATCAATAACCTGAACCTTGCCTGCGCCTTTGGCTTGAAAAGTCGTGTTGTGAGAGCCGTATTCTTCAGCTTTTTGTGCCATGAGCCCAACGTTGGGTACTGTACCCATCGTTGTTGGATCAAAAGCACCATGCTCTTTACAGAAGCGTATGGTTTCATCATAAAGAGCAGCATAACTACTGTCAGGGATAACGGCATTCACATCATGCAATTCACCATCAGGTCCCCACATTTGACCGCCATTACGGATCATGGCTGGCATAGACGCATCAACAATCACGTCACTTGGCACATGTAGGTTGGTGATGCCTTTGTCGGAATTAACCATTGCCAGTGGCGGGTTTTTGTCGTAGATTTTTTGAATGTCCGCTTCAATCTCAGCACGTTTGTCTTCTGGAAGCTCTTGTATTTTAGATAACAGTTGTGCAAAGCCATTATTCACATCAACACCGATTTCATCGAAGGTATCGCCGTATTTAGCGAACAAGTCTTTGAAATAAACGCGAACCGCTTCACCAAAGATAATAGGGTCCGATACCTTCATCATGGTCGCTTTTAAATGAATAGAGAATAAAAGGCCATTTTTCTTAGCATCTTGAACTTGCTCTTCTAAGAAGTTGCTTAGCACATCAAAGCACAGAATAGAGGTATCCATCAGCTCATCTTTTAAGAGCGGAGCAGGAGATTTAAGCTCAGTCTCTTTACCAGACTCATCGGTATAGACCACACGATATTTGGTTTCTTTTTCGACCGTGACTGATTTCTCATCATCCACAAAGTCGCAATTTGCCATCGTCGATACATGTGTCTTCGAATCAGGATTCCAAGGCTTCATTGCATGTGGATGAGCGCGGGCATAAGCTTTCACCGCTTTTGGCGCACGGCGATCAGAGTTACCTTCACGCAGGACTGGGTTTACCGCGCTGCCTTTGATTTTGTCGTAACGGGAACGAACTTCTTTTTCTTCATCAGTTTGTGGGCTGTCTGGAAAATCAGGTACGGCATACCCTTTGTCTTGCAGCTCTTTAATGGCTGCTTTCAACTGATGAATAGAAGCACTGATATTTGGCAACTTAATAATGTTTGCTTCAGGTTTTAATACCAGTTCACTAAGCTCTTTTAAAGCATTAGGCACGCGCTGCTCTTCTTTCAAATAATCGGGAAAAACCGCTAAAATTCGTGCGGCTAGCGAGATATCACTGACTTCAACGTCAATATCAGCCGTTCGGGTAAAAGCTTCGACAATAGGTAAAAATGACTGAGTGGCTAGGGCAGGGGCTTCGTCTGTTTTTGTATATATAATCTTTGACATTATTTTAATCCTTTTTATTTTTATATGAGAAATAAGTGCTGCGATTGGCAAATCTTCCTTCAAACACACAACTGGTTTGTTGAATATTCACTTATCCCTTAACCAGTATTGATTGATAACTTTGTAATGGTACTAAACTATGAGGCTTAACGTCAGTTTACAAATCGTATCTAATATTTTGGGAAACTTTATTGTTTAAGCCAGAGAGTTTTAATAGTAGTAAAAATAAAAACACCCCAAGAGTCTTAGACTCTTGAGGTGTTTGGTTGACTCAAATTAGCTCACTAAGTTAATCGTGAGCTGCAATTAGTCATCACTTAAAACCATTTGCATTCTAAACACTGTTACTACTATTAAATAGACGCGATGGTGTTATTAAATGTTTTACTTGGGCGCATTACTTGCTCCGCTAAGCTTTCATCAGCGTAGTAGTAGCCTTTGATATCAACAGGCTGACCTTGAACTGAGTTTAGCTCATTGACGATGGTTTCTTCTTCGCTTGCAAGTTGCTTCGCGATTGGTGCGAATTTCTCTTTAAGCTCAGCATCTTGCTCTTGCGAAGCAAGCTCTTCTGCCCAGTACATAGCTAGATAGAAGTGGCTACCACGGTTATCAAGCTCACCGGTTTTACGAGATGGCGACTTGTCGTTTAATAACAGTTTTTCAGTTGCTTTATCTAGTGTGTCTGCCAATACTTTGGCTTTAGTATTGTCTTGGCTAGACGCTAAGTGCTCTAAAGAAACCGTTAATGCTAAGAACTCACCTAGAGAGTCCCAACGTAAGTGGTTTTCTTCAAGAAGCTGCTGCACATGCTTCGGTGCAGAACCGCCGGCGCCAGTCTCAAATAAACCGCCGCCCTTCATTAATGGTACAACTGACAGCATCTTCGCACTGGTACCCAGCTCCAAGATTGGGAACAAGTCAGTTAAGTAGTCACGTAGAATGTTACCGGTTGCAGAAATAGTATCTAGACCACGAGCCACACGCTCTAGCGTATAACGCATTGCTCGAACTTGTGACATAATTTCGATGTGTAGACCTTCGGTGTCATGGTCTTTCAAGTAAGTTTCAACTTTCTTGATAAGCTCATTTTCGTGTGGACGGTATGGGTCTAACCAGAAGATAACAGGGGTGTCTGATTCACGAGCACGGCGAACCGCTAATTTCACCCAGTCTCGGATAGGCTCATCTTTTACCTGACACATACGCCAGATATCGCCTTTCTCAACACGTTGCTCCATCAATACTTCACCAGTATGGATGTCTACAATACGTGCCATACCGGCATCGCTTGACTCAAATGTCTTGTCGTGTGACCCATATTCTTCGGCTTTTTGCGCCATTAAACCAACGTTTGGCACGGTGCCCATAGTGGTTGGGTCAAAGTTACCATGCCATTTACAGAAGTTGATCATCTCTTGATAAATACGCGCAAAGGTCGACTCTGGCATCACGGCTTTACAATCATACAGTTTGCCGTCAGCGCCCCACATCTTACCGCCGTTACGAATCATAGCAGGCATGGACGCGTCAACAATCACATCACTTGGCGAATGGAAGTTAGTAATACCTTTAGCAGAATCAACCATCGCTAAGCGTGGACGGTGCTCTTGGCACGCATGTAAATCGCGCTCAATCTCATCGCGCGTTGATTCAGGTAAGGTTTTGATTTTTTCGTATAAATCAGCCATACCGTTGTTGACGTTTACACCAAGCTCATCGAACAGCTCACCGTGCTTTTCAAACGCCTCTTTGTAGTAAATACGGACCGCGTGACCAAATACGATAGGGTGTGACACCTTCATCATGGTCGCTTTTACGTGTAAAGAGAATAAGATACCTGCTTCACGGCAGTCTTCCATTTGTTCTTCATAGAAGTCAAGCAAGGCTTTTTTGCTCATGAACATCAAGTCAATAACTTCTTTATCTTGTAGCTCAAGTTCCGGCTTTAATACTTTGGTTTTGCCGCTGTCTAACAATAGCTCCATACGCACAGTACGCGCTTTGTCCAGCGTCATAGACTGCTCGCCGTGGTAGAAGTCGCCGCTGTGCATGTGTGACACGTGAGTGCTTGACCACTGTTTCCACTCACCCATAGAGTGTGGGTGTTTGCGAGCGTAGGCTTTAACCGCTTTTGGTGCACGGCGGTCTGAGTTGCCTTCACGAAGGACAGGGTTAACGGCACTGCCTAGCGCTTTGCCGTAGCGCTTACGAAGCTCATGCTCTTCTTCAGTTTGAGGGTCTTCTGGGAAATCAGGCAAGGCATAACCTTTGCTTTGCAGCTCTTTGATGGCTGCTTTTAGCTGTTGTACTGACGCACTGATGTTTGGTAGTTTGATGATGTTGGTGTCTGGATCTTGCGTCAAACGTCCAAGCTCAGCTAAGTTGTTAGGAACGCGCTGTTCTTCGGTCAAATAATCAGGGAACTCAGCTAAAACACGAGCGGCAACAGAGATGTCGCTGGTTTCAATAGAAATGCCGGCAGGTTTGGTAAACGCCTCAACAATAGGTAGAAACGATAAGGTCGCTAAAGCAGGCGCTTCGTCGGTTTTTGTATAAATAATTTTTGACATTATAGTATTTATTCCTCTAGGCTGTCGTTAATGATAAGGCTTGAATATAATGTCATCACTAAGTGATAACGGATGATCTGACTGGATAAAAAACCAATGTTTGCCATCTTCTATATGCAGTCTTTTTAAGCATTTTAAACCTATAATCAAACGCTTTAGGCATTAAGCTGACAAATCGGTTAAATCACTTGGGCACGGTGCTTAATCTTATTTTTGTTAGCAAAGTCAAAAAGGTCTGATTACGTTGACATTGGGATTTGACATTTTGTTAACCTAAATTAATAAAGCACAGTAGCAAAACTGACGCTAGAGGTGCTTTATTTAGATTAATGATTGAACACTCGCTATGATGTCAATGTCGTCGTATCAATTAAGTGTACTAGTGTACTATTTTAGCGTGTTTTGCTATGTATAAGAATTATAATTAGCGAGTCGGGGCTTATTTTACCAATCATCCGCCTTGATATCATCTTTTCAGAACAAATGATGTTCTTTAGCAATAAAATAGTAAGAAAAAGCCGTCTATACTAAACTAAGTATGGATGGCTTTTTTGTGGTCAAGTTATTTGAGAGCCATATTGAGTTTTAGACTGTCTTTAGAATAGCAGATTTATTAGCTAAGATAATGAGACGATAAGAATCTGAACGTCTGTTTTGCAAATTGTGACAGCAACGCCCTGAGAATTTGCTAATCTAGTGCGATTGAATTTAAAGTGATTGTTTCTAAAACTTTAAGGTATGGCAATCAGAAACAACCTCAGGGTCTGCAGACCATCCATCCAGATAACAACAATAAAATAGATACTGTTTATGAGCTACTCCTACGCGTTAACGCAAGATTTTAACTGGCAAAACGAGGCAAAGTGGCAGCAGCCAGATACACCGTTTATGTCGTTTGAATATTGGCACGCCCTTGATGATACCGGCGCTATCGGTGAGGATTCAGGTTGGGTGCCTTTATATGTCCTTGTCTATAAGACTGAGGAGGGCAGCGCACCAATCCTGCTTGCGGTTATGCCGCTGTTTATTAAAGCTCATCATCAAGGCGAATACGTGTTTGACCATGCATGGGCAGAAGCTTATGCACGTTATGGTGCAGACTATTATCCAAGACTTGTGACCAGTGTGCCTTATACGCCGGTGACAGGAGAGCGGTTTTGGTTAGCAGAAGATGTGACTTTAGATACGAATATTTGGCACACGGCATTGACTGCAATCGATGAGGTAGCAGCGCAAGCAGGCGCATCGACGTGGCACGGTCTGTTTATTAATGAGCAGCAGGTAGCGCTAGCGAAGGCATGCTCGGCAGATACGGATACCCGTCAATTACTTGAGCGTCAGGGTTATCAGTTTTTATGGCAAAATCAAAACTTGGCTGAACTAAGTGAGTCCGGAGACCCAAATCCCTTTAATTGCTTCGATGATTTCTTAAATACCTTAACCGCCAAGAAGCGTAAAAATATCCGAGCCGAGCGCAAAAAAATTGCCAAGCAAAACCTCACTTGCCGATTAAAAACTGGTGATGAAATCAGTGCTGATGATTGGGCGGTGTTTTACCAGTGTTATGCCATGACTTATGCGATACGTGGACGCCATCCGTATCTTACGCCTGACTTCTTTACTCAGTTAGCTAAGACTATGCCGCAGCATTTAATGTTGGCACAAGCACTTGATGAGGCAGGGGAGATTGTCGCCAGTAGTTTGTTCTTTTTTGATGACCCGAGCAAACAGGATGCCACTTTATATGGGCGTTATTGGGGTGCACTAGATAACTATGATAGCCTGCATTTTGAGCTGTGTTATTACCAAGGCATTGAGTTTGCTATCGATAAGGGCTTGGCGTACTTTGACCCCGGCACCCAAGGTGAGCATAAGCTGATTCGAGGGTTTGTGCCACAAAAGACGTACTCTTTGCACCGTATCTATGATGCACGTTTTGAGCCAGCGATTGCCAAATTTTGTGAGCAAGACCGAGAATATATACAGCATTATCGTAAACAGGCTCACGAAGCCTTACCGTTTAATATTGATAATATGCCTGACTTTAAAGGCTAATACGATTTATAGAGCATACAGGTAATGACACTCTAGATATTTTATGGTTTTGGTAATGGCTCTATAACAAATACAGCCCTCTTTATTTATAAGCGCGGTTATTATGCAAACTCCTTTTATACAGGCAATAGCGTCACATCAGACAGCTTCAACTAAAGAGTCGGCATCTGAGGATATATTCAAATGGCTGATGTCAAACGGCTCACTGACGGCATTGCTTGAAGCAAAGGCTGGTCAGCCGCTGCGAGTCGAGCGGACTTTTGAGGGTTATCAACCTTTAAGCATAAAACAGAAAAGACAGTTGGGTTACTGCGGTGTGCAGCTTAATCGTCCCATGATGGGGTGGGTACGTGAGGTATTGCTATACGGTAATGAAGTGGCACCTTGGGTGGCGGCACAAAGTATCTTTCCTTTGCCAAGCTTAAAGGGCGAGGCCAAGCGATTACAGCATCTGCGAGGCACCCCAATCGGCTACGTATTATTCAAACGTCAAAAAACATTACCCAGCCGGCGAACGATTGAATTGACCGAGCAGGGGTGGCGCCGGAGTACGGTTTATAATTGGTATGGGCGGCCGATTCTGATTAGCGAGACATTCTTGGAAGCATTTTCCTTTAATTTATCTTAACAAGGCTTGTTAGCGTTAAGATAATGTGAGAAAATTAATTGTATGTTTTGTGTTTTCATATGTTTCTTAGAGTATTCTGGTCTATTGTCTAGTAACTTCAATTGGAATGAATTAAATGGCTATTAAGAATAAGAAAGTCTCGCTCAAAATAACCTCTTCTATATTGGCCGCTTTATTAATAGCACCGCTTAGCGCAAACGCTGGCTTTTTAGACAACATCTCTGGCATCAGTAATACCATTTCATCAATTGGTGATACGGCTAGAAACCTAAAGCTAACTAAAAAGGAAGTAGACGATTTAACTGAAGAAGTTGGCTTCAAAGGCTCAAATAGTGAAACTGTTGTCTACAATGGTTCAGCCATTGCAGAGGGTTCAGTATTGGTAGGCAAGCTGAATCAGACGCACGTATATTCACGCCCTGATAGTAGCTCAAGCAAAGCATTCACTGAAGGACCAAGTGATATTATGATTTATATGGGCAGTGAAAAGAATGGTTACTACTCAATCCAAAGCGATAAAGGTGCAGGCTGGGTTGCTAAGCCATTGGTTAGAGCGCAGTAATTAGAAGTATACACATACGTTGATTGAAGGTTCTCCTAATATCAAAATATAAGCTGCCAAGAAATTTTTAAAAAACATCATCTCGAATGGTGTTTTTTTGTCTTTAATGGGGTAAATTTCATGTTACACTTCTTGCTTAGGTAACGGCATTGGTACTCAGCCTGAACTACGTGAGAGTGCTTTGTTTTGGTTAATCGTATATTCAACTAAAATGGATTTTATCTCTTATCGTAATTCTTATAATATAAGTGGTCATAGCAGTTCAGTAATGAGCGCCTGTTTATTTCATTCATTAATACCCTAAATTGTGAGTAGGATAAAACTATGTTTAAAAATATTAGCATTAAAGATTATGACCCAGACTTATATCAAGCCATGGTGTCAGAAACCAAGCGTCAAGAAAGCCACATCGAGCTTATCGCATCAGAAAACTACTGCTCACCAGCGGTGATGGAAGCTCAAGGTTCTGATTTAACCAATAAATATGCCGAAGGTTATCCTGGCAAACGCTACTACGGTGGTTGTGAATATGTTGATATCGTTGAGCAATTAGCGATTGATCGTGCCAAAGAGCTATTCGGTGCTGAATATGCAAACGTACAGCCTCATGCTGGTAGCCAAGCGAACTCAGCGGTATTCTTAGCGTTATTAGAAGCAGGCGATACTGTATTAGGTATGAGCCTTGACGCTGGTGGTCACTTAACGCATGGCGCTCACGTGAACTTCTCTGGTATTAATTACAATGCCGTACAATATGGCTTAGTAGAAGAAACTGGCCTAATCGATTATGACGAAGTTGAACGATTAGCTAAAGAGCACAAACCAAAAATGATCATCGCTGGCTTCTCAGCATATTCACAAGTGGTTGATTGGCAGCGTTTCCGCGATATCGCTGACAGCGTTGGCGCATACCTATTCGTTGATATGGCGCACGTTGCCGGTCTAATTGCGGCAGGCGTTTACCCAAGCCCAGTACCTTTTGCTGATGTTGTGACGACTACCACTCACAAAACCCTACGTGGCCCACGTTCAGGTCTGATTTTGTCGCGTGATGATAAGCTGGCTAAAAAGCTAAACTCTGCGGTATTCCCAGGCAACCAAGGTGGCCCGTTAATGCACGCCATTGCCGCTAAAGCAGTTTGCTTCAAAGAAGCGTTGCAAGATGACTTCAAAACTTACCAACAGCAAGTGGTTAAAAATGCCAAAGCAATGGCTAAAGTTATTCAAGAGCGTGGCTATGACATCATCTCTGGCGATACAGAGAACCATCTAATGCTTATCAGTCTAGTTAAGCAAGAAATGACGGGTAAAGAAGCGGACAAATGGTTAGGCGATGCTTATATCACAGTTAATAAAAATGCGGTACCAAATGATCCTAAATCACCGTTTGTCACCTCTGGTATTCGTATCGGTACTGCTGCTATTACTACTCGCGGCTTTGATGAGGCGCAATCGAGTGAATTGGCTGGCTGGATCTGTGATGTATTAGACAGCCGTGGTGATGAGCAAGTTATCGCTGACACGCGCGCAAAAGTAGAAGAAGTTTGCAAAAAACTGCCTGTATATGAGAAGAATCAGTAATTAGTTTTCATAGTAGGACGTGAAGGTAAGTAAGGGGGTTAAGAGCTAAGCTTTTAACCCCCTTTTGCACGTGGAGCGTAGTATAATCTAGCGTTTAGTGCCTTCAATCCTGAAGGCATGGTTAAGCTCTAGGAAATACACCTATGGAATATCAGATGTTTGAGAAGTGAATAATCCCAGTAGCCCTTGCTTTGTTATCAACAAGCGTTTATGCGGGAAGCATTTCATCAACGAGTTTTGGAGATAATACTTTTTATGCAGACGGAATATCTTCTACACGCATAGAGAATAATACTTTTCATTCAGATGGTACTACTTGTACTACTATATCTTTTAATAAGACTTGTGATTAGTACATTAGCTGTATTATTTTCTGAAGAACCGCCTAGCTTTTGTTAGGCGGTTTTTAATTGATTAATTTAATATGCTTCTTCGTAAATAGCCGCAATATCTATAACGCTAAGTTTTCTAGGATTATTACGTAATAGTCGAGTAACCTTAATTGCAGATTCAGCAAGTGCTTTTAAATCTTCACGTTTGATATCAAAGACTCTTAATTGTTTTGGAATTGCAACTTGTTCACATAGCTGCTCAATTTTATTGATGACAAACATGCTGGCAGTATTGCTATTAATAAATCCATTAGTTGGAGCGCCCATGGCAATAGCGATATCTACGAACTTATCTGGACATGACTCGGCATTCCATCTCATAACATGAGAAAACATTACAGCGTTACTAACTCCATGTGATAAGTGGTATTTCCCACCTAGCGGGTATGCTAGTGCATGAACAGCACCAACACCTGCATTGCCAAATGATAGACCTGCCATCAGACTTGCAGTAGCCATTTGCTCACGGGCCACTATGTTATTAGGCTCTTTATAAGCGATAGGAAGTGATTTAGTAATCATTCTAATTGCTTGCAATGCAAGTGGCTTAGTGATATCCGAAGCAAAATTCGACAGATAGCTTTCAACCGCATGGACTAAAGCATCAATGCCGCTAGCAGCAGTAACAGATGGTGGACAACTGAGTGTTAGCTCAGGTGCGACGATTGCAACATCAGGTAGTAACTCATTACTAACGATGCCTTTTTTTAGCTCATCGTTAACATCAAGTAATATAGATATATTGGTTACTTCTGATCCTGTCCCTGCTGTAGTCGGTAAGCAAATTAATGGTGTTGTTCGTTTGGGGACGAGGTCTTCTCCGAACAAATCACTTAAAAGCATATTTTTATCGTTTGAAGACGAGTTTTTAGACGTATTATTTAAGATAGAAACGGCCTTCGCTGTATCTATTGCACTACCACCGCCAATAGCGACAACGCCATCACATTTGTTTTTCTCAAAAACAGCTCGACACTCTACTACGGTTTTTGTTTCTGGTTCAGCGGCAATATTGCTAAAGACAGATATATCCTTAATTCCATTGCTTCTCAGGTGTTCAATCACAGGGTTAATAATCCCTGCGTTTAGTACCCCTTTGTCCGTGACTATAAGAGGGTTTGTAATATTTAAGTGATGCATTTGCTCAGCTAAGAGATAGCTTGCATTCTCACCTGTTAATAATCTACCTGCAGTCTTAAAAACTTGTACTTTGCTAGTATCCATAAATGACCTCGTTCCTTGAATTATGTATTAATGACACTGTACTATTAATATAAATGAATCTATTACAAGTCTTAAAGAAAAACAACTGTTTTAATTTTAATAGATAATTAGCTCATGTTTAATTAGACTAAGATTTTCAAAAGAGAATTTAAGATTTCTATGAATAAAGACACATTAATTTTTTTTAACAGTGTATCTAAGGTGTTTTTTATGCTATTAATTATAGGGTATTGCTTTGAACCTAATACCTAATACACTACCTATACTCCTCTACTTTTATTTTTAAAACTTATCAATTGAGAATCGAGGTAAGGGAGAAGCTACCAAACTTACGAAATTTTAAAAAGGATTTTAAAATGAAAGAAGTGAAGTTATATGCAATGACTTGTGGTTGGATAACCATGCCTTATGGTTTTTTTATGGCAGGCGAAACTGGAAAGTTAGCTATTCCAGTTCCTTGTTATTTTATTGAGCATCCAAAAGGAACTGTTTTATTTGATACCGGGTTGGAGTTACCGCTTCAGTCTGAAGATGAAAATGTCGTCAAAAAGGCATTAGGCGGGTTCGCTGACTTAACCACAGTGGATTTTGTTCCTGGTGAAGATATAGCTAGTCGTTTAGAAGCATTTGGTGTTGATCCTTTGAAGATAAACTATATTATCAACTCTCATCTACATTTTGATCATTGTGGAGGTAATGCTTCTATACCAAATGCCCAGTTAGTTATACAGAAACGGGAGTGGGAAGCTGCACAAGAAGATGAAAATATAGAGAAAGGTGTGTATGTACCTCGTCACTATGATTTAGGACATGAGAGACTAGAGATTGATGGTGAGCACGACCTATTCGATGATGGGACAGTTGTTTTAATTCCAAGTTATGGCCATACACCAGGACATCAATCCTTGAAGGTTAAAGTAGATGGTAAAGAGATATTAATTACAGCTGACGCTTGTTACTTAAAAGCGTCGCTTGAAAAAATGACTCTACCTGATGCCATGGTAGTAGATGATAGTGAAGCCATGTTAGCCAATTTCAAACTATTTAAGAAGCTAAAGGAAAAAGGTGCATTCTTAATATATGGTCATGATCCTGAGCAGTCAAAAGCATTAACCGATGGAAGTATTCGACAGATTACAGCAGATACAGTAGCAATATAATGGATAAATAAAGGTATATCTAATTATAAAAAACCGCCTAGCTTTTGTTAGGCGGTTTTTTTGTGCCGTTTAATAGAAGGTGATAAGTAGAGAGCGCTACATACCAAATAAGGTGTGCTACTATTTAGACTATTGCAAACATTCTAATCAGTGATCAGCGCTAAGCAATCAGAAATAAAGGAACTATAATTAAAGAATCTATCTTAAAGGATTAGCTATAAAGGACTATACATGACCCTCCGTATTCATGCTTTATTACACAATTATATTAATATCTTGGCGTCTGTTGAACACTGGATACAGCATCATAATCATCAATTAACCACGACCCAGTTTGTAGAAGAGTTGACAGGGGATAATCGCTTGCCAAAAATCGCCAGCTTTGATTGGCTGATTGTGATGGGCGGACCGATGGGAGTATATGATAGTGATAAATTTGCTTGGCTCAGCACCGAAAAGCAGTTTATCACTGAGGCAATTAACGCTGGCAAGACAGTAATAGATATGTGTTTGGGTGCGCAGCTACTCGCTGAATGTTTAGGCGCCAAAGTAGGCAAAATTGATATTAAATAAATTGGCTGGACACAGTTGACACTGACTAACCAAGGCGCTGATCATCCGCTACTACGAGGCGTACCACAGCAGTTTACTACTTTTCATTGGCATGGTGATGGCTTTGAGATACCTAAGGGTGCTACAGCGTTGGCGACCTCCGAGCATTGGCCAAACCAAGGCTTTATTTACCAAACGGATAAACACAAACAGTTAGGCAATTGGCTGATGGGTTGGCAGTGTCATTTTGAAGTGACGCCAAATAGCTTGCAGACCATGATTGAAAAAGGTAAAGGTATCACTGAGCAGGACATCAAGCAGTATCCGCAAAGTGTGAAATCTCCAGCTCATATTTTCGTAAATACCGCTCAATTTGCGGCTGATAATAATGCATATTTTGATACGATATTAGATAACTTAGAATCAAGCAGTAAGGACGTAAAATGAAAGTTAGCCATGATTTCAGCGGTGCCTTGAGAACGTTTACCTATTTTATAGCAAGTGGTACTCATTACATGCTTGAAGATATTGAGTATCTGGACTTGTTTGGGAATGAGCCTAGTGCTATAGAAATGGTTTTTGCCATATTTGCTAATGTAATAGAGATGGATGAAGATGGGAATATTTTGAATTTTACTTATGCACAAAAAAGAGCGACAGACTATCTGAAATCTTATTGTTCAGATTATGTTGTTGAACCACCCTTTGAAGAATGGGAAATATCGTTATATGGACCCCCTAAGCAAGATGTGTAAATAGGCTTAACCCATATTATGTGATTTAATGATTCCAAATTCTCAAAATTACAATAACGATGATTAACATTAAAAGTTAAAGGACATCCGAATGACCACACAAGCCCTTCCACATCGCAAAGACGTACCTGTACATTTGACTTGGGATATGACAGCGCTGTATGCCAAACCAGAAGACTTTTACGCAGACTTAGACAAAGCCGGCAAGCTTGCCGATGAGCTGACCTCAGAGTCGATGCTGAACCTAACCGATGGCACAAGCATTATAAGACTGCTACAAACTTATGAAGCTCATTTGACTATTTTATCTAAAGCTGGCACCTATGCTGGCGCACAAAGTGCGGTGGATATGAGTGACAGCGAGCTACAAATCAGAGCTCGAGATTTTGAGTCACGAGTGGCAAAATTTAATAGCCAAACCACGATTGTCGAGCAAACTCTATAGCAAGCCGATGAAGCGCTGATTAAGCAAGCGATGGCCGATAATGATAAGTATCGTGCATTTTTATCCGATTTGTTGGCGCAAAAGTCGTATACGTTAAGCTTAGAGTTAGAAACCGCGCTGATGTCATTATCCCCAGTGCTAGACTTGCCTTACCAAAACTATGAGCAGTGTAAATTGGCCGATATGAGCTTCCCAGACTTTGAGGCCAATGGTCAGACGTATCAATTGAGTTTTTCAGCGTTTGAAAACGAGTACGAAACAGCCGTCGATACCGAATTTCGCCGCAATGCATTTAAGGCGTTTTCAAAGCGGTTACGTGAGTCGCAGCACACCATTGCTAGTAACTATTTAGCACAAGTTAAAAAAGAGAAAATCATGGCCGATATGCGCGGCTATGACTCAGTATTTGACTATCTACTGCACGACCAAAAAGTATCGCGCGCCATGTATGATGAACACATCGATACCATTATGCAGCATCTGGCACCGCCGATGCGGCGCTATGCAAAGCTGTTGCAACAAGCCAATGGTATCGACAAAATGACCTTTGCAGATTTAAAAGTACCACTAGATGCCAACTTTGTGACTCAAGTCAGTATTGAAGAGGCCAAGCAATATTGTTTGGGTGCGTTATCTCTATTAGGTACGGATTACACCGATATGGTGAAGCGTTCGTTTGATGAGCGCTGGTACGACTTTGCGCAGAATAAAGGCAAAAGTACTGGCGGATTTTGTGCCTCACCATATGGCGAGCACTCGTATGTACTGATGTCATGGACACAAAACTTAGGCGATGTGTTTACCTTGATTCATGAAATAGGCCATGCCGGACATTTTTATAATGCCGGTCAGCATCAAAACTATCTAAGCTACTCGCCGTCACTGTATTTTATTGAAGCGCCTTCTACCTGTAATGAACTGTTATTAGGTCACCATTTACTACAGCAAAATACTGACGACAAAGCATTCCAGCGTTATGTGGTGTCATCGTTATTGTCCAACACTTATTACCATAATTTTGTGACGCATTATCTTGAAGCGCATTTTCAGCGTGAAGTGTACCGTGCGGTGGATGCTGGTAAGAACTTGAGTACTGAGGATTTACATCAGTTGATGCAGTCAACATTGCAGCAGTTCTGGGGGGATGCGGTAGAGATTGATGAGGATGCGGCATTAACTTGGATGCGTCAGCCACATTATTATTTCGGTCTATATTCTTACACCTATAGCGCAGGCCTAAGTATCGCTACTCAGCTGTTTAAAAAACTACGCAAAGGTGAAGATGTCATCGAGGACTGGTTAGCAGTATTGCGTGCAGGCGGCACCAAAACACCAGCCGAGCTAGCACAGATGATAGGGGTGGATATCACAGATAATGCCACGTTAATTGACAGTATTGGCTTTATTGAAGAGCTGATTGACCAAGCTATTGAGTTAACCGAGCAGCTAAGATAGATAAAATAACAAATTCATTTAATGCCATAAAAAGGGGCGGGATTATCTAGATAATCCCGCCCCTTTTTATGCTTATCTAGGCCTAAGACTGATCTACATAAACGGCAAATTAACAAAGATTTGAAGTACGGTGGCGTTGACAATATCGACAAAGAACGCACCAACCATAGGCACAATTAAGAACGCTTTTGGAGACGCTAAATAGCGATCTGTGACAGCTTGCATATTAGCAATCGCTGTTGGCGTGGCTCCCATACCAAAGCCGCAATGACCAGCTGACAAAACAGCTGCATCATAGTCTTTACCCATGATTTTAAAGGTGATTAAATACACAAATGCGATCATCGCTAATGTTTGGACCAGTAGGATGATTAATACGGGGCCAGCAAGATCAGTTAACTGCCATAGTTTTAAAGATAACAAAGCCATGGCTAAAAATAAACTTAATGACGCGTTACCAATCACATCGATGGCACGATCAAACATATGAAAATCAAATACGATGGTCAATACGTTACGGATAATAACGCCCCCTGCCAGTGCCCAAACAAAGGTAGGCAAGTCAAACCAAGTTCCTTCCCCGATAGCCGTCATAATCTCAGCAAAAGCCAAAGCGCCTGCAAACAGTGCTAATGATTCAATGGTAGAGGATGCCGTGATGAGGCGTATGTTGTCCGGCTTCTCAAAAATCTCTTTATTTCTATAAGCCTCTTCTTCACTGTGTTTAGTACTATACAGAGATTGCTTTCCGGCCAGTTTTTCAGTTTCGCTAGGATTGGGATTGACAGGCGTAGGCTTGACGCCTAGACGATTGATTAATCGGCGGGCAACAGGACCACCGATCACCCCGCCTGCAACAAGACCATAGGTGGCGACCGCAATACCTAATGTGGTGGCGCCAACTACTCCATATTGCTTCTCTAACGTTATTCCCCAAGCACCAGCAGTACCATGACCGCCCGTCAAGGCGATAGACCCTGTGACCAGTCCCAGTAAAGGGTCAAGTCCCAATAAGCTTGCCATAGATACTCCGACGATATCTTGAATGACGATAAAGCCTGACACCACACCCGTAAATATGAGTAACGGCGTCCCTCCGGCTTTTAGGCGCCCAAAGTCGGCACTTAATCCAATCGAGGCAAAAAACATTAGCATACAAGCAGTTTGAAGCTCTTGCTGAAAGTTGAAGCTATAGCCCCAAATCATATTTAAAAGAAAAACGATAATCGCAGCAACTAACCCCCCTGCAACCGGTTCTGGGATATTAAAATCTTCTAAGAACTTAATCCTTTTTACTAACACTCGGCCTAGTAGTAACACTAAGGTGGCTAAGATTAAGGTGTAGTAGCCATTTAAAGTCACTTCCATAAGTTGCTCCTTTAATTTTAAGCGTCATTAAGACTCATTGATAACAACGGACGCTTTTTAGACAATAAATAACCTTAATTTGACAGGAGGCTAACTCCTGCCAAATTAAGGTTAAAAGCGTCACTTTATCGTTTATTTCTTATCGTTTACTTCGATCTTAGGTAAGATGTTGATTCAGGTATCCCGTTAAAGGGATTGCCCAAAAATTCTGAACAAAAGCGCCAAACTGTCCGTTTAATAAAGCGTTTTAACAAGACATTTAAAAATTCACCTTCATAGCACGTTTTTAATAGAGGGTGATGAAGTACTTCAGTATTTAGTTATCTGTATGATTTAACAGGTATTATTTTACATGAAAACAGTCACTTCTATCAAAGAAAATAGGGATCGTTATCAAAGACCTCTTTAATAAAGGCCCTAGTTTTAAAGACCTCAGCAATAAAAACCCTAATATCAAAGACCCAAGCAACAAAAAACGCCAGCATTGGCTGACGTTTTTGTTGATGTTTACATGCTCTTTTGGGAGGCGTTTATAACATTTATTTAAATTTGACACAGCTCAGAGCGAACGATAAAGCGTTTGCCTTCTGGTATCTCAAGTGAAAAGCTAGAACCCCGTCCATCAACCACATCGATAGTTAAATCCGTGCGTTGCCAGAGAGAATGCTGAGCTTTACCAATATAAAATGGACAGCCAGCAAGTCTGCAAATAGCGTCTGCCATTTTATTGAGAAGTAGCGCGCGCTCCGCGACACTGGTTTTACCCCAAGCGTCTTTGGCAGCATGGGCAGCCTCGAGTGCCTGTTCAATATTGTCTGCCGTAGAGCGAGCTACTTTGCTGATAATCTTGCCATCTATTGGGCTAGGGTTATCAAATTATTCACCCTTAACAGGGGGCGTTCATTCACTACCGATAAAGTTGTCGTATTTATCCCGAAATTTGACAGGACTGTCCGCTGTATTTGGAAAACTGTATAACATGACACACTCCTTGTTGCATGGTTAACCTTTTTCTATAAAACAACCTATCTTCGTCAAGCTCACTGAAGCTAATATTTGTAGCGTTTGCACTCACTTTCCTTGATAAGTTAATTTCTAGATTTGGTAGTATGTTTAAAATGAATGGTGCTTAGCATATCTGAATACTTTTAACCGGCTAACTGATTTAATCCAAGCGCTAAAACTAATCCAATGGCAGCACTGATACCTGACCAGTGGTTACTTTTCTTAAAGGCCTCAGGGAATAGCTCTGTCGCCAATGACGCAATCACGGCACCTGCAGCAAAACAGTCTATCAAGCTTAATGTCGATTTTGGCACATCGCGTAGTAGAAAGTTACCTGCTAGGGCGGCTATAGATAACAAAACAGCGGCGCCAATCCAAGTTAGCATAATAGCTTTAACACTACTGCCTTGGTCCTTCATTTGTTTAGCGCCGCCAGCTGCCTCTGGTAAATTGGAAAGCAAAATAGAACCTGCTAACGCTGCAACTTGCATAACATTACCCGAAATTAAAGACACCCCAAGTGCTAAGTTTTCTGGAACTCCGTCCAAGGTGACAGCTGCTAGTAATCCCATGCCACCTTGGTCTTTTAATCGGGTATCAATCCAGTAATCAACACTGGTAAACACTAAAGCCCCAAACATCGTAAAAACGGCAACCAGCCAAAGTCCTGACTCTCCAACGGCAGGCTGTAGCATCTCTAACGCAACTGATAGCATCAAAGCACCGCCCGCTAACGCCAATAGATTACCTTGAACCCAATCAGGGAATGTTCCTTTAGCACCCCATAGTGCCCCGACGATTAATGCACCCGACACGACCAATATTACTAAGAAAACCATCATTAGTGGGTAAGTCCTTATGGTTAAAGTAAAGGTTTAATCCTTTCTACAGTAGAGAGTATTTTATCTGTTTATACTGAATTACTTTAAGTTAGATTGTGTAAGGGGATTTAAAAATTTAGGTTATATAAAGAGGCGAGAAAATGAAATCAATATCCTTTAGAACATAAAAAAACGCCAGCGACGGCTGACGTTATAAACGAAGATTAATAAGCGTTTCAAATTAACCTTTAGAACTTGAACAGTGTCCTCGTTAATCTAGGAATGCTTTAACCACGGACCTCACCATGGCCATACACAATCCATTTTTGTGAGGTCAGACCATTTAGGCCAACAGGTCCGCGTGCATGGATTTTATCAGTAGAAATACCAATTTCTGCACCAAGACCATATTCAAAACCATCAGCAAAGCGGCTAGAGGCATTAATCATCACACTTGCCGAATCTACTTCACGGATAAAACGCTGTGATTTATCATAATTATTGGTAATAATCACATCGGTATGATGGCTACCATGCGTATTAATATGAGCAATCGCTTCGTCAAGCCCGTCAATGACTTTAACCGCTAAGATAGGTGCCAAATACTCAGTATCCCAGTCCTCATCATTGGCATCACTCAAGTGGCCTGCAAGCTCAGCGTTGTCATGTAATATGGCTTTAGCGACAGTGTCTAAACGAAGCTGCATGGCATCATCCGCCTCAACAATCGCTTCGGCAATCTTAGGAAGTAGCTCATTGGCCACCGATTGATCAACCAATAAGGTTTCCATGGTATTACAGGTACCGTAGCGGTGAGTTTTAGCGTTAACGCTGACATTAACCGCAATTTCAGGATCGGCATCGCTATCAATAAAGGTATGACAGTTACCATCTAAATGCTTAATCACGGGTACACGCGCATCTTGACTAATACGAGCAATCAGACCCTTACCGCCGCGAGGTACAATCACATCGACATATTCTGTCATGGTGATTAATTCGCCAACCGCAGCACGGTCAGTGGTTTGCAGAACTTGTACGCCATACTCAGGCAAGCCGGCTTCTTGTAAACCCTCTAATATGCATTTAGCAATGGCTTGGTTTGATTCAAAGGCTTCAGAGCCGCCACGTAAGATAATGGCATTGCCTGATTTTAAGGCCAATGACGCCGCTTCCAAGGTCACGTTAGGACGTGATTCATAAATCATGCCTACCACACCTAATGGCACACGCATCTTGCCCAGTTGAATACCAGATGGGCGAAAAGTCATGTCCGTAACTTCACCAATTGGGTCAGGTAAATTAGCCACATCTTTTAGACCTTGTAACATACCCTCAAAACGCTCATCGGTTAATTCTAAACGGTCTAGCAGGGCGGCATCTAAATTGTTTTTATGCCCGTTATCCATATCAATTTTGTTGGCCGCTAAAATATCGGCTTTGGCCTCTCTTAACTTACTATATATAGTCAATAAGGCGTCGTTCTTATCACCGGTATTAGCAGCAGCGAGTGCTCTTGATGCCGCACGCGCTTGACTGCCCACTTGTTGCATATATTCTTTAACATCTGTTATACCCTGAGTCATTTGTTATCTCCTAATTGTTTTAATGTATTTATATTAAAGCGTAAATTGTTCTAAATGAGTTGCTAAATATCACAGCGGTTCATTAAAAAGTTCAAATTTATTTTGTCATTAACATAAAGCAGATGCTGTCAATAGTAAAGTCGAATACATGTTTTACTAACAAAATAGACCTCTGGCACGCCATAATAAACGGTATACATTAGCTACAAGGATATTATGAAACTCACAGTTGCTCACAAACTGCTACCAAAGTTAGCTATTTAATATCATATCAGGCCATTAAAGTGATGACTAAGAAAAAGTCAGAAGTCAACATGTTGCTTCCTGATTTATTTATTAGATGTTTAATTAAATTTATTTACCACTTAACTAATAACTAAGAGGTTTGATTATGCTTAAACGTAACGCATCAGTATTGAGTCAAGTTTTAATGGCCGCCGTATTAGGCTTGGGCTTAACTGCTTGTAATAGTCCTGAACAGCAAGATGCAGAAGTTCAAGAAGAGCCTGCAGCATCTGCCAATGTTGAAGAATCAACAACGACTGCACAAGATAGCGCTCAAGTAGATGCGGTCGAAGGCGAGGCTGATGATGTCGATAGTATGCCTAATAATGATTTAGAGAATGAAGATGCTGATTTATCCCTTCCTGACGCAGATGGTACTGATACTGTAGAATCAGATGAAGCAGGCGATATCGATGTGAATGAGCATCAGCTAGATAGGCCTAACGATAATGTTATCGATGGTACGGAGCAAGAAGAGCATGTTTCAACGTATTAATATCAAGTCACTAATACAAAGACACTAAATATTTGCTTATAGGCAGCGTTTTAAGCGACAATATAGCCTTTATATCAATAGCCTTACATCACCTTTGGCTAGAAGGTTAGCCATTAATCTTTTAGCCAAAGCGAAGCGGCAATAATAATGGCCGTCTCTTCGCTTATTAGGGTTGGCTAATTTAGATTCATTTTCACTTATTGGAAACGTGCCCACTCTTATGTCATACACCATGTCAGATCGACCTATTGCCCTTGATTTGCAAAATATTCATAAAAGCTACGGCTCGCTTGAGGTATTAAAAGGGGTGTCACTAACCGCTTATGATGGCGATGTTATTTCTATTTTAGGTTCATCAGGGTCGGGTAAATCTACCTTACTGCGCTGTATCAACTTACTCGAGAAGCCCAATCAAGGCACCATCACTCTAGGTGATGAGTCCTTAAAGCTTGTGCCTAGTAAGTCAGGTGAGTTGCAAGCCTCTAGCCGAACACAGTTAGAGAGTCTGCGTGCACGTGTGGGATTTGTATTCCAGAACTTCAACTTATGGCCGCATAAGACTATTTTAGAAAATATCATCGAAGGCCCAACGCAAGTGCTGAAGATGAAAAAAGAAGCGGCCATTGTTGAGGCAGAGCAGCTGCTTAAAAAAGTGGGTCTACTTGATAAGAAAGAAGCTTATCCTGCCAATTTATCTGGTGGTCAGCGCCAGCGTGTCGCCATTGCCCGTGCGTTAGCAATGAAACCACAGGTATTATTGTTTGATGAGCCAACATCAGCACTAGACCCCGAACTGGTTAACGAAGTGTTGGCAGTTATGCGCGATTTAGCAGCAGAAGGTCGCACTATGTTAATCGTGACCCATGAGATGCGCTTTGCGCGTGATGTATCTACGCAAGTGGTATTTTTACATCAGGGGCGTATTGAAGAATCTGGTACGCCAGAGCAAGTTTTTGATAATCCAACTTCACCACGGGTACGTGAGTTTATGGCGTCGCATCGTGCTGATGCCAATACGCCAAAAGCTCAAGCAGCTGCGCTCGCGGCTAAAGAGCAAAATGCAGCGGCAGAGTTGAATGCTAATCTTTAATTTATAACCGTTATTAGTGTGTTAACTAAAATAGACGGTGTGATTAGGAGCTTTCGTTGAGCAAAAAGAGTAAGTATCTGGAAGATACTTACTCTTTTTTTATCGGCTAGCATACAGCCAATATTGCTAATATTATTTAAATCCTGCAATCGGCTTTAACAAATTACGATGACAGCTAGATGACGAGTCCGACGAAAACATTTGTTTTTAGTCATACCCTCATGTATTATTTTTGTTTATAAAGTTTTACACAAATATTATTCCCTATTTCGCCCATTACATTGAGTTTAATTGTCTATATAAGACAGTCAAATGCCTACAGCCCATTTAATGCCCCTCAGTCTCATTCTTTATTTTTGTAGGTGACGGGAGCGGTCAAGGTCTATAAGTTGATGGATTGAGTACGGAATATTCTTTAATACAAGCCAATTATTGGCTTTGGAGAAAAAGTTATGACATTTTTTACTACAGATATCTCACGCAAAGCATTACCGTCACTGGTTTTAGCGAGTGTAGTGGGTCTTATGGGCTGTACAAAGTCTGATGATACAGCGGCTGACGGTGCGGCACAGGCTGCAAGCGGTGACACCATTCGTATCGCCACTGAGGGCGCTTATCCTCCATTTAACTATACCAATAATGATGGCAGCTTAGGCGGCTTCGATGTTGACGTTGCTAATGCAATTTGTGATCAAATGCAGGCCAAATGTGAAATCGTTGCTCAAGACTGGGACGGTATTATCCCTGGTCTATTAGCTAATAAATATGACGCTATTTTCGCCGGTATGTCTATTACTCCTGAACGTTCTGCAAAAGTTGATTTTAGTCAGCCATATTTTGTGAACACAATGGTGTGGCTAGCAAAAGATGATGGCAGTTTTGATCCAGCTGATATTAGCAATAAAGACTTGGGCGGTCAGCGCTCAACCACGCTAGGTGCTTATTTACAAGACAACTATGATGGCCAAAATGGCAACACTGTTAACTTGTATGACACTTATGAAAATGCGTACCTTGATTTGAAATCTGGCCGTGTCGATGCGGTATTGGCTGAGAAAGTATCAGCTGCAGACTGGCTACCTGAAAACCCAGATTATGCAATTATCGGTGAAGAGATTGATAATGATGACCACATTGGTGTGGCGCTGCGCAAAAACGATCCTCTAAAAGAGAAGATTAACCAAGCCATCGCTGCTCTACGTGATAATGGCAAGCTTGAAGAGCTTGAGAAAGCGAACTTCGGTCAATAGTAATCCGTATTTTTATTAATAAGTTGAGAGATCATGATGACAAATACATTTAAAATAAAAAGCAAGTGGGCGTTACTTCCAATCGCTTTATCAGGCTTAATGCTAGCAGCATGTAGCAGCAATAATGAAACGGCAGAGACTGCGCCAGAAGCGGCAGCGACCGAAGACAGCGCTGCACCGACAGAAACGCTGAAAATTGCAACCGAGTCAACCTACAAGCCATTAAGCTATACCGATGCCAGTGGTAATTTAATGGGTTTTGAGATTGACCTAATGAATGCGTTATGTGAGGAGATGAAAGCCAAATGTGATATCTCTTCACAAGAGTGGGATGGTCTGATTCCAGGTCTACAAGCTAAGAAGTTTGATGCGGTTATCGCTGGTATGTCTATCACGCCAGAGCGCCAAGAAGTGGTTGATTTCACTGATCCGTACTTTAATAGCGGTGTTATCTTCATCGCTAAAAAAGGTGATGATATTAGCCTAGACAGCGACTTAAGCGGCGTGTCTGTTGGCGCACAGCGTTCAACGGTATCTTCTCAGTATCTAGAAGACAACTACCCTGAAGCCAATATCAAAATGTATGATACGCAAGAGAATGCGTACCTAGATTTAACATCAGGTCGTACTCGTGCGGTGTTATCAGATAAAGTGATTGCGGTTAACTGGTTAAACTCTGAAGGCGGCGATAACTTCGAAAGTAAAGGTCAAGAGATTGACACCGGTAATGACGCCATGGGTATCGCTGTACGTAAAGGCGATGCACTAGCAGGTAAATTTAATGCGGCACTAGCAGCATTAAAAGAAAATGGTAAATATGATGAAATCTCTGATACCTACTTTGGTACGATTAATACGGCAGCAGCACAAGCCGCTGCTCAGTAAGTCGTAGAGATTGCTCATAAGGATAAAGGATAAGCATTTGATTGAGTCATAATAGCGCTATCTAATAAAGGGTTATATCAAATGCTTGGTCATATAGGGATATAAAATCACATGCACCAAATAACAACGACACAACGCGGTATCTTCTCAGACGGTATTAAAAAAAGCATCACCACTGTGGCAGCAGCACTGTCATTATCAGCGGTGATGGTTGGTTGTTCAGGATCAGAGAGTCAGACTGAAGCAGCTAGCACAGAGGGCAATGAAACATCAGCAACGCAAACCTCAGAGCAAGTCATCCGTATTGCCACAGAAGGAGCATATGCGCCTTTTAACTATACCGATTCTGCTGGCAACTTAGCGGGCTTTGATGTTGAAATTGCCAATGCGCTGTGTGAAGAGATGAAAGCGCAGTGTGAAATCGTCACTCAAGATTGGGACGGTATTATCCCAGGCTTAAAAGCCAAAAAATATGATGCGATTGTCGCGGCCATGTCAATTACCCCAGATCGTCAACAACAGGTTGATTTTACTGAGCCGTATTTTGCCAATACGCTTGTATTTGTCGCGCCAAAAGACAGCAACTTTGACCCAAGTATTGAGACTGCTATCAATGGCAAAGATATTGCCGCACAGCGCTCTACCATTTCAGCACAGTGGCTAGATGAGCATTATCCTGATGCCAATGAGCATTTTTATGACACGCTTAATAATGCCTTTTTGGATTTAGAAGCCAAACGTGTTGACGCTATGGTTTCTGATAAATTGCCAGCTATTGATTGGTTAGGTAAAAAGAGCGCTGAGTTTGAAATCAAAGGCAGCGACATTGATATCGGTGATCACTTTGCTATTGCTGTGCGTAAGAATGACCCGATTAAAGAGCAGTTTAATACTGCGCTAGAGACGATTAAAGCCAATGGTGTTTACGACCGCATTAATGAAAAGCACTTTTCAGTTAAATAATAGGCTTTAATCGAATCCATAAACGAGGAATAGGTCGTATGCCAATCGATTTAAAAAGAGTTAAGGTAAGAGAAAAGCCTCATCGTTATGTGAGGCTTTTTTATGTCAGTTTGTCCCGTCCTAAAATAAGTTTACGAAAAGGAAGCTTATAAATGGACAAAGCAGAAAGATCAAGGATTAAACGAACACAGAAAGATTACACACTCGGCTTTAAATTAGCTGTGGTAGGGCAAGTAGAAAAAGGCGACATGACCTACAAACAAGCCCAAAAGCACTATGGCATACAAGGACGTAGTACCGTCCTAACTTGGCTTAGGAAACATGGTACATTAGACTGGAATACACCGCCAAAGAGCCTAAGAATGCCACACAAAGAAACCCCAGCCCAAATCATAAAAAGACTTGAGCGACAACTGGCTGATGAAAAAA
>NZ_JBXYJF010000015.1:0-73390 GCF_057396245.1 Psychrobacter sp. CX16 | reverse complement strand
TTTTTTCATCAGCCAGTTGTCGCTCAAGTCTTTTTATGATTTGGGCTGGGGTTTCTTTGTGTGGCATTCTTAGGCTCTTTGGCGGTGTATTCCAGTCTAATGTACCATGTTTCCTAAGCCAAGTTAGGACGGTACTACGTCCTTGTATGCCATAGTGCTTTTGGGCTTGTTTGTAGGTCATGTCGCCTTTTTCTACTTGCTCTACAATAGCTAATTTAAAGCCGAGTGTGTAATCTTTCTGTGTTCGTTTAACCCTTGATCTTTCTGCTTTGTCCATTTATAAGCTTCCTTTTCGTAAACTTATTTTAGGACGGGACAGTCAATAAAAGGGCGCTATCAAATAGATAGCGCCTTTTTATTGTGTGAAAGATGAGAGTTTTGTTCAAATTAGCTGTTTGCGGTTTCTAATATAGAAATAAATGGCTGTACCTAATGCAATCCAAAATACCAGGCTAAAGTAAGACGGCAGTGAGATATTAGAATCAAAAATAGGCGTTAATAGGAAGACTAAGAAGGCCAATGATACAAACATACCCAATCCGCTAAAGATGACATCTTTACGATTCTCAGAGATTTTATAAGCACACAAACAGGTCATAAAATAAGCGACAGAGGCACCGATTGATGAGAGGTCAACGAACCAAAGCAGGGCAGTGCGACCAAAGAAAGGTACGATGATGGCACAAGCACCAATAAAATAGATAACCCATCTAGGGATAGTCCCGTTACCTGTCTTCTTTACCCCCTCTCGTTTGCCCACATCATAATCTTCACTCATGGTATCGACCAAACGGCTTGAGCTGATAAAGAAGCCGTTTAAGCCAGAGACCACGGCACCGAACATGGCGACCGCAAGGAAGTAGAAAATACCGTCCCCGACTAAGATGCGAGCCGCATGACCAGTTGCCCAAGCAGAATCCGCTAGCGATTGATTGGGTATGCCTAATGCAGTAACGATATTCAACACATTATAGATAATGGCACCAAAGACAATCGCCAACATAGTGATTCGAGAGACCGACTTTGAAGAGACATTGTGATCTCCTGACATCTGCGCTACCGCATCGAATCCGATAAATGCCCACGGGGCAAAAGCGATAATGCGTACGATAGAGGAGGTGTTTAGCTCGCCCCAGTTGGAGTCAAAATTAGTGATTTGAGTGCTCTCGATATTAAATAAGGAGACGATAACGATTAAAAATAAAGAGCCTATCAGTGCAAATACCAATAAGTTTTGTGTCTTTAAAGCACCCTTAATCCCTTTAATATTAATAAAGGTAAATAGAATGATGATGCTTAAAGAAACAATGATATCGTTTAAATAGACCGGATAGCCTGAAACCGAGTAGAGGTAGAGCCCTTTTGAGTAAAAGGGGAACACCGCATCTAATACCATAGGCACTGCTGTGGCATTAAGTGGAATAATAGATAAATAGGCTAAGAGCAATCCCCAACCGGTAATAAAACCTGATTTTTTGCCCAAAAGCGTGGTCGCAAAACTATATTCCCCTCCGGACTCAGGTACTTTAGTCATGACTTTGGAGTAGCTATTCTCAATAAATACCAACATGATAATAGCAATCATAAAACCAATCATCGTATTGAGTACGCCATAATTTGGCAAAAACACATTGCCTGGGAGAATAAATGCACCCCAACCAATCACTGAGCCTAATGCAATGGTGAAAATCTCTTTTTTTCCCATGTAACTCATAATGTTATCAGTATCCTTGCTTCAATTATTTTTCATATTCCACCGGCAAATACACTGATGGAACTATTAGAAATGACGTATTATTTGGTATCAGTAAATAACACCTAAACAGTAACTTACTATATTTGCGGTTAGTTTTATATTGTTGGTTTGAGAGTGTTTTGCAAGATTACTAATAACAAAGGCCAGTACGCATATCGCATACTGGCCTTTGTTTATGGTTTAGACTCAGTAAGATAAGTATTACTGTTTTAATTACTAGTCATGTTGCAACCAGCTATTTATTTACAGGTCATTTTAGCTGAAAACGACCGTCTTATTACCTGAGACAATCACACGGTTCTGTACATGCCAATTAACCGCACGCGCTAACACATTACGCTCAACATCGCGGCCAATAGCACGTAGTTCAGTGACGCCTTGGCGATGGGTAACACGGTGTACGTCTTGTTCGATAATTGGGCCTTGGTCCAAGTCAGCAGTGACATAATGCGCAGTTGCACCAATCAGCTTTACGCCTTTATCAAATGCTTGACGGTAAGGATCTGCACCGACGAAAGCAGGCAAGAAGGAATGGTGGATATTGATAATCTGCATCGGCCAACGATTGACGAAATCCTCAGACAGAATTTGCATATAACGCGCCAATACTAATAAATCATTGCCGACCATAATTTGATGGATCTGTTCTTCGGCTTCTACTTTGGTCTCTTTGGTCACGGGCACATGATGGAAAGGAATGCCAAAGTTCTCGACGGCTTGACGCAAGTCGTCATGGTTGCTGACCACACAAGTTATGTCACAATCTAGCAGACCACGCTGATGGCGCCACAATAAGTCGAGTAAGGCATGGTCGAATTTGGAAACGAGGATACCGACTTTTGTTTTAATCGCATTGTTATGCAAGCGCCAATCCATGTCATAGCGTTTGGCTACGGTATGATCAAAGCTGGCTTTAAAGTTATCAATAATCTTAGCCAAGCCAGCCAATGCAAACTCTAGACGCATAAAATACTGGCCACCTTCATAAGCGGTTGAGTATTGGTCTAGGGTAATAATATTGGCGCCATAGCGATGGATAAATTCCGACACAGCTTGCACGATGCCTGCTTTATCTCGGCATTTAATTAATAGAGTGGCAGTGTCGATAGCATTCGCAGAATTGACTCGTGTATTTGTCGAATTTTGGGTTGATTGTGGGTTCTCTGACATAATGACCTTGTTATGTAAATGAGCATGATAGCAAAGGGTTTGATGGTAACTAGAACTTTAAAAAGTTTTAGTTACCATAATTAGGCACTTATTTTATATCAAATCTTATATCCACATAGTTAAAACATCTACTGAATTAGTGAATTTCATTAGCTATTATACCTACAACCTAAAATTTAGCTTAGCTCTCTCCCCAAAAGCTACAGAAAAATATGAATATGGTAAATATGCAGCGTAATATCAGGGGTATGTAGTAGTAGGGGGAGCAATGTGGTTAGTAGCATCTTTAATAAGATAAGTTGCCATTTTGAAGGTTTGACGTTTTTCGGTTCTTGTACAGGTTTGTTAGTTCGGTTGGACTTTGTCATGTGTTTAACCTCATATAATGCCGTTACGGTGTGTATTGGCTAACATGACAAAGTTTAGTCTATGAGTGTAGGTGTCAGGGAAGGGTGTCACCTTTGAAAAATGGTGTCAGGGTAGGGTGCCACCCTAGTAAAATCAACTACTTCTCATTAATTTTTTGAAAAATACCTCCCAGTCCTTATGATTTTTAACTTTTCTAGGAGCTGTTATTGAAGCAACTCTATCTATAAATCTTGCATCAGTAGGTAAGTGAAGGTCAAGACTTGAGAGGTGTTTTAAGGCTATTTTGACTTTTGAGGTATGAGAAAGGTTAGGATTTATAGCGTTTTCGGAATTATATATGTAATCCCATACATATTTAGATACAACTAATTCAGGTGCCCACTGGGTATGCATAGTGTCTAGAAAAGCTGTTTTCTGAAGAATTTTTTCATTCTTTAGGTGGATATTATCATTCGCTAATCGTATTTGATAAATAAAGCTTCCCAAGTTTGGATAGATTTCATCTAAGTATTTAATCTTCTCTAAAGTGGTCAATACAAATTGTCTTAGTTCGATAAACTCACTTAATCGATTACAGGCATTTAAATCTTCATATAAGTTTTTTTCCCATTCTACAGCTTCGTTTAAACTAGTAAATATCTTATCTAGGTTTAAATATCTACTGAAAGCCTTAAAAGGTAAGTAAGACAAGTGACAAGACACAACATCGGACAGAAAATTCTTGTTCTTTAAGTTGTCTAGAGGGTATTCTTTATCAAATGAATAACTAGCTAAATATAGGTCTTTGAATAAAATGAGAGGATCTATAGTCCTTTCGAAAATACGCTCTAAAGCGAAATCAACAAAACCTTCACTATATTCCGTTTCATTTTGATAGCCTATTAAATCGTTATCAGTATATTTTATTTCTTCACGACTATAAGTTTTACTGAATAAAATAGCTTTAACATATTCAGATAGAATGAACTGTGCATCAACATTGGAGATGTTATTCTCATAAAGCTGATAACGGTAGTCATTAATATCTTTATACAAATAGTCATAATATGTGAACTCTGATACTGTTTCATTATCATCAGGAACGTCAGGATAGTCACAATTTATTAAAGGGTAGTTATTATTTATGTGAATAAAATGTTCAAATAAATGTATTTTAATATTAAAGTTCATAAACACACCCTTTACTAAAATAAGAACAAAGGCAATGGTAATTTAAGAGTATAAATAACTGCCGTTTGGGTAATTAATCCTAGCCTTGCAAGATGTCACAACGGTCTAAACCAACCCTTCAATTTTATCAATTTCTTGCATTAGCGCATACGTTAAGGTTAGTGCAGTAATGATATTCATATAATGCTAAATATCATCCATTGCCAGTGTGCGCTCTTTACGGTCTTTAAGCCATTTTTGGGCGGGCGGGTAGCCACCGATATAAAACTCCCAAGCGATTAACGGTATATTGTCAAAATATTGCTCATCATTAATCCTCACCTTGCCGATACTGGCATCCTCAATTGATGGCTAAAAACCGATGCTGGTCTTGGTCATTTTATGATAACGCATATGTAGGTTGTGACGGTTTAAAATAGGTTGCCTTCTAACCAGAATAGCCAACTAGCAGACAAAAAGGGGTAGACAGTCATTAAAGGTATACCATAATATAATATTTGGTCGGAACGGCAGGATTTGAACCTGCGACCCCCTAAATCTAGAGTGAGTTTAGGTGTATAAAATGACTTTATTAATCTACCGAATTAACTCATCACTGTGCAATAAGTTCATTAGGTTCTGATTAATAAATAGCTTCTCTTTACCTACCTTTTTTTCTTGTAATATTCCAATATCTACTAGTGTCCTTAGATAACTACTGGCAGTTTGACGTTTGGCAATATCTTTATCGACAAGATTGCTAATTCGGCAATAGGGCATCTCAAAGATAACATTGACTAGTTCATGGCTATAAATGTTATTGGCTTTTTCTTTTATTAGCTGACTGGTATTGGCGTGTAACTCTTTAATCGCCAATATTTTATCTGTCGTCCATTCGCTTGTCTCTCGGATTGCGTTTAGCATATAAATGAGCCATGTCTCCCAGTCCTGACGTTCTGTGACACCCTTTAGCCCATTATAATAACCTGCTTTGTTATTGATGATATATCGGCTTAAATATAATATCGGTAAATCGAGTAATTGTTTTTCGATTAAATATAAAATATTTACCACTCTACCTGTACGCCCATTACCATCGAAAAAGGGGTGTATCGCCTCAAATTGATAATGAGCGACAGCCATTTTTACCAAAGGATCTAAATCATCATCGCTATGTAAAAAACTTTCCCAGTTATCTAATAAATCTTGGATGGATTTAGGGTTGTCTGGTGGCGTATAGATAACTTCGCCAAAGCTGTTTTGTAAAACAGTTCCTTTATTATTGCGAATGTTAAGGTTTGTTCCCTTAATAGTTTGGCAAACTTGAAGGGCCGTTAGGCTGGTAAGAGGTCGGTTTCTAATGGCATTTATGCCGTTGTATAAGGCAGTCCGATATCGCAGGGCTTCTTTAGTTGCATGATCAGCAACATTGTCATCATAGGCATATTGGAACAGCTTATCTTTGGTCGTTACTATGTTCTCAATCTCACTACTACCTTGAGCTTCTAGCATTGGAATAATATTGATAAGCATCGCTTGATTGGGTATCAGTTTACCCGCCTGTTTTAGACCTGCTAGTGCAGTGCGTGCTTCGATGCAGAGTTTTAAAACGGATTTTGTTTCAAGTTCATGATTAGGTGGCAGGTAGGGTAAGTCATTATAAGGCTCTTCAGCCTGCCAGTTTGTATTAACTTGCATGGTCTATCTCTCATGTTTATAAAAGAAGAAATTTTAAACATGATACCACTTATATGTTGATTACATAGACATGATGTGAACTTCATGTCGATAAAATCGCAAAATATAAACATGACTTTACTAACATGTCGATGGCATAAACATGACATTCAGCTCATGTCGATAAAACCGTAAAACGTAAATATAAGATTGCAAGAACGTTTTAATTAAGAGCTTCAATAAGCAATAAAAAAAGCCAGCAACCCCAAACAGGGTTACTGACTTCTTAAAATATATTGGTCGGAACGGCAGGATTTGAACCTGCGACCCCTACACCCCCAGTGTAGTGCGCTACCAGACTGCGCTACGCCCCGATGGTCAAACTATTTTACTCATAATTGCTTTTAATGCAAGTATTAAAGCAACTATTTAGCCCAATAACTCTTTTAGAATCTGATTTACTTGTTGCGGATTGGCTTTACCGCGGCTGGCTTTCATTACTTGACCAACCAAGCCGTTAAATGCCTTCTCTTTACCGCCTTTATACTCATCAACCATTTGCTGATTATTGGCGATAACCTCCTCAACCATCGCTTTAATTGCGCCAGTATCCGTTTCTTGCTTTAGACCTTTGGCTTCAATAATCTTATCTGCTGCATCAGCGTCTGTACCGCCTTCACCCTCATACATCGCAGTGAATACTTGCTTAGCCAATTTGCCAGATAGCGTATTGTCATTTAAGCGTTTTAATAGACCTGCCAGCTGCGCTTCAGAGATAGGCGATTCAGTGATGCCTTTGTCTTCTTTATTTAGCGCGCCAAGTAACTCACCCATCATCCAGTTCGCGGTTAGCTTAGCATGCTCAGTACCTACAGACTCAAGCACTGTCTCGAAGTAATCAGCGAGGTCACGGCTATCAGTCAGTACACGAGCATCATATTCTGATAGACCAAGCTCTTCTTCAAAGCGGGTACGGCGAGTTACAGGTAACTCTGGCATCGCTGCACGGATGGCATCAACGGTTTCTTGCTCGATGCGGACAGGTAGCAAGTCAGGGTCGGGGAAGTAGCGGTAATCGTCCGCATCTTCTTTAGTGCGCATGATACGGGTTTCGTCCGCATCTGGGTCATACAACATAGTTGCTTGGACTACTTTTCCGCCGTCCTCGATAATATCGATTTGACGTTCAATTTCACGTTTAATCGCATTTTCAATGTTACGGAATGAGTTTAGGTTTTTAAGCTCGGTACGGGTACCAAATTCTTCGCCAGGTTGGCGAACAGATACGTTACAGTCGCAGCGGAATGAACCTTCAGCCATGATGGCATCTGAGATATCAAGCCATGTGACTAGCTGATGGATAGCCTTGATATACGCAACCGCTTCGCTCGCTGAACGCATGTCTGGCTCAGACACAATCTCAATTAATGGCGTGCCAGCACGGTTTAAGTCAACGCCTGTCATGCCAGCAACCGCATCATGTACAGATTTACCAGCATCTTCTTCTAAGTGACCGCGTGTGATACCAATACGTTTGCTGTATTCGTTTTTCTCGCCTTCATTAACGATAACGTCAATATAGCCTTTACCCACGATAGGGTTGGCCATCTGGGTAATTTGATAACCTTTTGGTAAGTCAGGGTAGAAGTAGTTCTTACGGTCAAAGGTATTTAGCATACCCAGTTCCGCATTAACACCGATACCAAATTTTAAGGCACGTTCGATAAGTCCTTCGTTTAGTACAGGCAAAACACCGGGCAAGCCCAAATCAACGATATTGGCTTGGGTGTTTGGCTCATTACCAAATTTAGTCGGTGAGCTTGAGAAAATCTTACTGTCAGTATTAAGCTGACAGTGAATCTCAATACCAATGACCACTTCGTAGCCATCAACAAGTAATTCTTTACGAACGGGCTGGTGTGTGGTGTTGCTTTCAGTGATAGCAGTCATTAGATGCTCTCCTGTGCAGTAGCAGATAGCTTGGTGTGATGGTCAGTATGTTGCTGGAATAGGTGTGCAGTTGATAACAGTTTGCTGTCATCCCAGTGCTTGCCGATAAGCTGTAAACCGACCGGTAAACCGGCATCTGTTAAACCGGCCGGCATGCTAATCGCAGGCAGACCGGCCAGGTTCACCGCGATGGTATAGACGTCACCTAAATACATAGTCACTGGGTCAAGCGCTGTGTTTAATTCATACGCTGCGGTTGGTGCAGTTGGGCTCGCAATCACATCGCACTTCTCAAAGGCATCTTTAAAGTCTTGCAAGATTAGACGACGTACTTTTTGCGCTTTGTTGTAATAGGCATCGCAGTAACCGGCTGATAGGGCGTAAGTACCCATTAGGATACGGCGCTGAACCTCAGCACCAAAACCTTCTGAACGAGAGCGGGTATATAAATCTGCTAGGTCTTTTGGATCTTCACAGCGATAGCCAAAACGAACCCCATCAAAGCGAGATAGGTTTGATGATGCTTCTGCTGGCGCTAACATATAATAAGTAGCTAGGGTAATCTCTGGATCAGTGATGTTTACCTCAACAATAGTCGCGCCCAAGTCTTCGTACTGTTTTAATGCCGAACGAACATTGGCTTCTACCTCAGAGTCTAAGCCTTTATCAAAGTATTCTTTTGCCACACCAATGCGTAGACCAGCAAAAGGTTTGCTGGCATCTGCATCTTTTGCGGCAGTATGCATATTGGCAACATAATCTGGTACATTGCGCTTGATAGAGGTCGCGTCGCGTGGGTCATGACCGGCCATAGGCTGTAGCAAATAAGCACAATCTTCTGCTGATCGGCCGAAGGTACCGGCCTGATCTAAGCTTGAGGCATACGCAATCATACCGAAGCGTGATACACGGCCATAGGTTGGTTTGATACCCGTTAAACCGCAAAATGACGCGGGCTGACGAATAGAACCACCCGTGTCACTACCGGTAGCAAAGGGTACAAAACCTGCAGCAACGGCAGCAGCAGAGCCCCCAGATGAGCCACCAGGCACACGATTTAAATCCCAAGGATTATGTACCGCACCATAATAAGAGCTTTCATTGTCTGAGCCCATGGCAAATTCATCCATGTTCAGCTTACCTAAGCACACCGCACCAGCTTCACGAATATTAGCAACCACAGTTGCATCGTAAGGGGATACGAAGTTGTGCAACATTTTTGAACCAGAGGTGGTTAATAGACCTTTGGTACAAAATAAGTCTTTGTGCGCCATTGGAATACCTAATAGGGCAGAGGTATCACCAGAGCTGCGTTTTTCATCGGCTGCTTTAGCCGCTTCGCGAGCACCTTCGTCATCAACGGTGATAAAGCTATTAATCTTTTTATCTAAGGTGTTGATGCGTTTTAAGAAGTGGTCGGTTAATTCCATACTGCTAAACTGCTGGCTTTTTAAGCCATCTGCCAGATGGGCAATGGATAAATGATGTAGGTCAGACATATTGGGTGTCCATTTGTTAAGTGAAAAGGATAAGATTAAAAATATAGTTATCGCTATTAGTATTAAGCGGCGGGTTCATTAACGTTTATATTTTGCCGCCTAGCTTTTATTTATTAGATAGCTTTTATTAAGCAGCCATTATTCGATAACTTGTGGCACCAGATACAGTCCTTGCTCAACGGCTGGCGCGATAGATTGGTTTAACTCACGGTCGATATCGGCATTCGGGATATCGGCGCGCAGCTCTTGGGCTGCTTCATGTACGTTTGCTAAAGGCGTTAGATGATCGGTATCAACACTAGCAATGGTCTGCATCATCTTTAAAATTTTATCAATGTCATTGGCATAATCTTGTGCCGTGTTGTCATCAACTGCTAAACGAGACAGTCTGGCCACTTCTAGGATGTCTTCAGTACTGATTTTGTCGTCGCGGATGTCGCTTAAAGGTGCATCAGAACCTGGGGTGCATTTGTCAGTCATGAGTCTAATTATCCTATATCAAGGGAGTGATTTAAGGGAGTTGTGCGTTATTAATATAATAGGTGGTGCAAGTGGCGTATATTATAAAGCAACTGGCACTTATTTTCAGTGGTCACCACGTTAAAGGTAGTTTAGATAATGGCCTCTGTATTCGCTAGCAAATATCAGATGCTTTATGTTGTTCAGTATTAGTCGACACTTGTTGGAATACATTTATTGAAATAACAGCAAAAAGTCAGATAGTCATTGTTATTACTTTTGGACCAATATGGGTCAGTAGTAAGGTGTTGTAATGGTTCTGACATGAGATGTTGCAAATTAGTCACATAGTCAATGATGAAAAATATGATATTCGCATGATTTATGCACGATTAAGCGCTATAATTTGCAGCAATTTAATATTTCACTAAACTTTTTGGTTTTACTCTTGTCGTCATACTTAACTTTAGTTAAAGTATTTGCTTATATTTGTTCGGCAAAATCTCAAAATATTATTTAGTATATCAAACCCACTCGTTTGAGAGCCTTATTTGTCTCTGCTAATTTAATGCGCCTGATGATGACGGCTCCTTCTTAACTCGCAATACGCTGGAAATACGATACATGAACCCGTTTGGATTTTTATCTAACAATATCGCCATAGATCTTGGTACTGCCAATACTTTAATTTACACGCCTGGCAAAGGGGTGGTTCTTGATGAGCCAACCGTGGTTGCCTTGCGTAGTAATCGCACTCAAAACCCAACGGTTGCTGCTGTTGGTATCGATGCAAAGCAGATGCTGGGACGTACGCCAGATAACATTACTGCGATTCGTCCTTTGAAAGACGGTGTGATTGCAGATTTTGAGGTCACTCAAAAGATGTTAAAACACTTCATCACTAAGGTAAAAGCTAAGCGTTTTTTAGCGCAGCCTAATGTGATTGTTTGTGTGCCTTGCAAATCTACTCTAGTAGAGCGTCGTGCGATTCGTGAAGCGGTTTCATCTGCTGGCGCGAACAAAGTTTTCTTATTAGAAGAGCCAATGGCAGCGGCAATCGGTGCTGGTTTGCCAGTTCATGAAGCCAGTGGCTCAATGGTTGTTGATATCGGTGGTGGTACCACTGAGATTGCGGTTATCTCTTTATCAGGCTGTGTATACGCTGATTCTATCCGTATCGGTGGTGACATCTTTGATGAAGCGATTATCACTCACGTTCGCCGCAACCATGGCTGTGTGATTGGTGAAACCACTGCTGAGCGTATTAAGCAAAGCGTAGGTTCTGCCATTGACGAAGACGCCAAACTTGAAGTAGAAGTGCGTGGTCGTAGCATGGCAGAAGGTGTGCCTAAGACGCTAACGGTCACTTCTGAAGAAGTTCAAAAAGCGTTAAGCGATTCATTAACCGGTATTGTTAGTGCCGTGAAGACAGCACTTGAGCAAACCCCACCAGAATTATCTTCTGATATCGCAGAGCGCGGTATTGTATTAACAGGTGGCGGCGCATTATTACGTAACTTTGATAAATTATTGTCAAAAGAGACGGGCCTGCCAGTAACGGTTGCAGAAGATCCATTAACTTGCGTAAGCCGTGGCGGCGGTGCTGCTTTGTCTTTTATTAATAATAAAAGCCTTAATATGATTTTCGTGTAGCCTATAAGTTTGTAAATTAATATGCCAACAAGCATCTTTGCTCAACACAGTCTATCGCTACGCAAAACCGCTGCCGTTTTATTGGTGGCGATGATATTAATGCTTTTAGATAGCAAAAACCCTCACTGGTTCACGCCTGTGCGTGATACCAGTCATGCGGCTATGCAGCCTATTTATCAATTGTCAGTGTTACCGACCTTTGTCAGTCATTGGGCTGATGGTACTATGATGAGTAAAGAGTCGCTGCGCCGTGAAAACGTACAGCTGCATGCTCAGTTATTGCATGCACAAGCCAAATTACAGCAGCAAGATTATATTCTGGCGCAAAACGCACGACTGCAAGGCATCTTATCAACGACTAAACCGGATCAATACGATTTAAATTTAGCACAAGTAATTGGTACCGATACCAATCCACTTAAGCAAATCGTGGTGATTAATAAGGGCAGTAAAGATGGTGTGGAAGTGGGTCAGACCGCTATTGATGAAAATGGTATCTTAGGCCAAATCATCAATGTCTATCCTAATACCAGTCGTTTGCTACTGATTACTGATGAGCTGCAATCGGTATCAGTGACAGTAAGACGTACCGGCCAGCGTGCAATTGTGTCGGGGCAAGGCTCTGCGAATGCGTTGAGTCTTGATTATATATTCAAGACCTCTGACATTCGTATTGGGGATGAATTAGTTTCATCAGGTTTGGGTGGACGTTTTCCAGCCGGTTACCGAGTGGGACGTATTGAATACATCAACCCGACTCAAAAAGATAACTTCTTGAATGTCAAAGTCACACCAGCGGCCAACTTTGTTGACAGCTCTTACGTGCTTATTATGCAAGACAGTGAAAATGTACCGACCTATGCCGATGATACTTTTACAGAGTCTTTAGAGTTAACCGAGCCGGCTTATGTACCGCCTAGCCGTATCGCTGGACCCTGATATAAGTCACAATGTGGTATAAATCACTGTTCCCAGCGATTGGCTATCACCTTATAATGACTGCCTAAGCGTTCACTAATAGGTGCTACCGGCATTATGATGAAACCCTCCTTAAATCCGATGCAAGCCTTGCTGGTTGTTGTTGCAAGCTTTGTTATTGCATCTGTCATTAATATCTACCCCATGAGTTTAAGTGCTTCGAGTCTACGCCCTATGGCACTTATCATGGTGCTTGTGTTTTGGCTTATCTATAAACCCAAATATGTGGGTGTGGGTACAGCGTTTATCGTGGGTATTATTTGCGACTTACTATTAGATACGCGTTTAGGGCAACAAGGGTTTGCGGCAGTGGTTATGGCTTTTGCGATTCGTTTTATTAATCAATATATTCGAGACCTTAATCTATCCATGACTTGGTTGGTCGCAGCGGGTGCGCTGATTGTGTTCCAAATTATATTGTGGTTGGTACAATATATCACCCAAAATATCTTCTTTACTGGCGGCATCTCTGGTCTATTGGTTAGTATTGTGACGTGGCCGTTGGTTTATTTAGCATTAGTGCGTTTTAGACGCTAGCTTTTTTCTAAAAGAAGATTATCTCTAAACCGATGCTAATTAACCCAAACTATTTCTAGCTTTACCAAAAACACGACTACTGGATTTATAATGAATATTATTCTTGCTTCTACCTCGCCCAGACGTCGGCAACTACTGTCATTGGCGGAGCTTGATTTTGTGACTCAAGCGGTGGAAATAGATGAGACAGTAGAGACTAACGAATTACCGCAAGACTATATTGTGCGCATGGTGGGTGCCAAAGCTAAAGAAGCATGTCAATCACTAATCAATACGCTCAATCAGCATCAAGAAAATAATGATAACGACAATCATAGTCTAATTATCACCTCAGACACGATAGGCGTGCTCAGTGATGGGCATAGTATTCTGGTCAAGCCCACTGACAAGGCAGATGCCTTTGCGATGTGGTCAAAGATGTCAGCTAATAGTCATAGTGTTTGGACAGCGGTTCAATTAACCGTAATCGATAGTACTGGTCAGGTCCTAGATGCAGAGACTGTATTAGAAAAAACAGACGTTGTCTTTATTGAGTTAAATGAAGAGGCGATGGAAGCGTATTGGGCGACCGGTGAGCCGAAAGATAAAGCGGGCGGCTATGCGATTCAGGGCAGAGGTGCTGCTTGGATAGAGCGTATTAATGGCAGCTATACCAATGTGGTAGGCCTGCCGTTGGCGCAAACCTTGGCGGCGATAGATAGGCTACAACACAAATTTGATAAACGATAATGGGCGAAAGATAACAATTTATCGGTGCCAGTGCTACACTGAGAACAAGTAAAAATATAACAATGTCTCGTCGATAATTATAACGCTTCATTACTCATAGAATAATAAGGTAAAAGGTCTGCTATGTCAGAAGAGCTACTCATTAATGTCAGCCCAATGGAATCTCGAGTTGCCGTTTTGGACAATGGCGTGGTCAGCGAGATTTATATTGAGCGGCACAATAAGCTAGGTCTAGTGGGCAATATTTATCTCGGTACTGTGGTGCGTGTTTTGCCGGGTATGCAGGCCGCTTTTGTGGATATTGGTCAATCACGTACTGCGTTTTTGCATGTCAATGATATGCGCCGTGTACCGCGCAATCCTCCTAAAGAAAAACCACCCGAAACGACTACCCATCATCATGTCACACGAGAACCGACCGTACTGACCAGTATGCCGGTTGATCGTTGTGAGCATTTAGCCGAAAATGTGGCGACAGATAACGGTTCGGTTGTGAATTCTGAAAGCAGTGATGCTAAAGATGCCAATAATATGACCATGGCCGCTCTTAAGAAAGCAGAAGTTGAGTCAGCAGGGTTACGCGAAAAGCAATCGGCATTAGCAGATGAGTCCAATCAATCAGATAGCGATTTGCCAGATACGGTGGGTAATGCCATCACTCAAATAGATCCAAAGCCATCTACGACCAAAGACCGACAAATCATTGAGCCTCCGCGCCATGAGTTGATTCAATACCGTCTGCAAGAAGGTCAGAAAATACTGGTACAGGTCACCAAAGACCAATTGGGTACTAAGGGCGCACGGCTAACGACTAATATCTCTTTACCATCTCGCTACCTTGTGTATCTGCCATCAAGCGAGCACATCGGTATTTCACAGCGTATTGATAATGAAGAAGAGCGTACTCGCTTAAAGACGGAGCTGTCGCAGCTAATGCAAACAGTGAGTTTAACCGGTGGTTTGATTGCTCGTACTGCCGCAGAGCGGGTACCCGTCGCTAAGCTTGAAGAAGATATCTATTATCTTGTACAGCTGTGGCGTACTATTCAAGCGCGAAAAGAAGAGTCGGCGATTAGTAATAAAACTGCCGTGCTCATCTATCAAGAGCTGTCTTTAGCGCTACGATCCATTCGCGATCTAGTGCATGCCGATACCGAAAAGGTCATCGTTGATAACGAAGGCATGTATAACGAAGTACGTCAGTTTGCCAAAGAGTTTGTACCCTTTGTTTATCCGCGTATTCTGCCCTATACCGGTGAGCAACCTTTATTTGATGTCCACCGTGTTGAGGATGACCTACGCGATGCGCTCAAGCGCCGTGTCGATTTAAAATCTGGCGGTTATCTGATTATCGATCAAACCGAAGCGATGACCACCATTGATGTCAATACAGGCTCGTTTGTCGGTGGTCGCTCTCTAGAGGACACAGTATACAAAACCAACTTAGAAGCCACTCACGCCATTGCTAGACAGCTGAGATTGCGTAATTTAGGTGGTATCATTATTCTTGACTTTATCGACATGCTAGAGCAAGAGCATAAAGATGATGTGTTAGAGAGTCTGCAGCATCAGTTATCACAAGATTATGCCAAAACTAAAATTACTCAGGTCAGTGAGCTTGGACTGGTTGAGATGACCCGTAAGCGCACCCGTGAATCGCTTGAACAGCAGCTATGCGAGCCGTGTAAGACCTGTGAGGGCAAAGGCTTTATTAAAACGGCTGAAACGGTTTGTTTTGAGATTTTCCGTGAAATCATGCGCTGTGCACGCACTTATAACTCACCGAAGAAGTTTACAGTGGTGGCGCATGCGGCAGTGATTGACTTATTACTATCGTCTGAGGCGGACACGGTTGCTGATTTAGAGTATTTAGTAGGCAAAGTGATTACTTTTGAAGTCGAAAATCTGTACACCCAAGAGCAATATGACATCGTTTTAGACTAATTATAGCTATTATTTATAAACTCATTATTAAGTAAAGCAGGGTAGTAGGCAGTCGAATAACCGCTTAAAATAAATGTTATTAATCTGTAAATATTGCTGCTAAGCCCGAGTTTAAAGCGGTTAGTAATAAATATTAAACTTGCAATCATCTGTGAGCTGTGTATAATACACACCACTGAATTTATATGAGCGTTTCAAGTGGATGCAAGTGGAAATACGGTAACGTATTTAAACAATCAACACTTCTAAAGCTTGACGTTAATACAGCTGGAGCATCGTTTCCGGCACTAATTTCATTCTTCTTTGCTACCTTCCTAAATGGAAATGGTGGGCAAGGATTAAACTTATTTTGTTTTTTGTATTGTTAGATGTGGTTTTAATCATTATTTGACCAAAAAATGAATCATTTATATAACGGCTATTTATCATCGATTACTGTCATTAGGGCAATAATCACAGATAAAACCATTTATTAGGAGCTTGCTGGCATGGCTAACCAGAGAATCCGTATCCGACTAAAGTCTTTTGATCATAGATTGATCGATCAGTCGGCACAAGAGATTGTCGATACCGCAAAGCGCACTGGTGCGCAAGTTTGTGGTCCTGTACCGTTGCCTACTCGCATAGAGCGTTTCAACGTCCTAACCTCGCCACACGTCAACAAAGACGCGCGAGATCAGTACGAGATTCGTACTCACAAGCGTATGCTTGACATCGTGCAACCAACTGATAAAACAGTTGACGCATTGATGAAGTTGGACTTGGCTGCTGGTGTAGACGTTCAAATCGCATTGGGTTAATCAATAAGTATGTCACTAATTAATGCGTACTGATTAATATAGAGCGACTTAGTAAAAATTACCCAAACTATTAATTGAAGATATAAAGAGGTTTAACATGGCGATCGGTTTAGTCGGTAAGAAATGCGGCATGACCCGTGTCTTCACTGAAACAGGCGCTTCTATCCCTGTAACAGTTGTTGAGGTCGATGCAAACCGCATTACTCAAATAAAAACGAATGACACTGACGGCTATCAAGCCATTCAAGTCACCACAGGCGTACGACGTGACAGCCGCGTAACAGCAGCACAAAAAGGTCACTTCGCTAAAGCAGGCGTTAAAGCCGGCCGTGGTATGTGGGAATTTCGTGTTACAGAAGAAGAGCTAGAAGGACGTGAAGCGGGTAGCGAAATTGCTGCTGATCTATTCGAAACAGGGCAACTTGTTGACGTAACAGGTCAAAGCAAAGGTAAAGGCTTCCAAGGTGGCGTAAAACGTCATAACTTTAGTATGCAAGATGCTACTCACGGTAACTCAGTATCGCATCGCGCGCTGGGTTCTACAGGTCAGAACCAAAGCCCAGGTAAAGTTTTCAAAGGTAAGAAAATGCCAGGGCAAATGGGTAACAAACAAGTTACCGTTCAAGGACTTGAAGTCGTGTCAGTAGACGCTGAAAAAGGTCTTCTCGTCATTAAAGGTGCCATTCCAGGCGCCAATGGTGGCGATGTCATCGTACGTCCGTCAATCAAAGCCTAAGCAAGGGGATTAACGTGAATTTAAAAACTGTTACAGGCGCAGCGGTTGAGCTGTCTGACACGGCATTTGGTCGTGAATTCAACGAAGCCCTCGTTCACCAGGTCGTCACTGCATATTTAGCAGGCGCACGTCAGGGTACACGCGCACAAAAGACTCGTGCTGAAGTTTCTGGCGGTGGTAAGAAGCCATGGCGTCAAAAAGGCACAGGCCGTGCACGTGCAGGCTCTATCCGTGGCCCAATCTGGCGTGGTGGTGGTCGAGCATTTGCTGCTAAGCCACAAGACTGGTCACAAAAAGTGAACCGTAAAATGTATCGCGGTGCGATGCAGTGTATCTTAGCCGAATTAGTTCGCCAAGATCGTCTAATTTTAGTTGAAGATATTAATATCTCAGCTCCTAAGACGAAAGAGCTAATCAGCAAGTTAGAAGAACTGAATGCACCAAGAGCATTAATCGTGACCAATGAAGTTTCTGAAAACTTATATTTAGCGGCTCGTAACATTCCACATGTGAATGTTCTAGGCACTAACGAAGTGGATCCAGTTAGCTTGATTGCGTTTGATAAAGTCATCATGTCTGTTGACGCAGCGAAACAATTTGAGGAAGCACTAGCATGAATAACGCAAGACTTTATCAGGTCTTAAAAGGGCCTGTGTTCTCAGAAAAATCTCAGCTGTTAGGTGACTCGCTAGGTGTTCAGGTTTTCAAAGTAGATGGAAACGCCACTAAGCGTGAAATCAAGAAAGCAGTCGAGTTAATGTTTGAAGGTGTGGAAGTTACTAAAGTAAACACCTTAAATGTTAAAGGTAAGACAAAGCGTTTTGGTAAGAGCATCGGTCGTCGTAATGACTATAAAAAAGCCTATGTTACCTTAAAAGCTGGTCAAGATGTACAAATGGCTGATGCTGGTGAAGACGTTGCAGAAACTGCACCTTCTACTAGCGAAACAGCGAACAACGAATAAGGATACAACTCATGCCTATCGTAAAAGCAAAGCCAACATCACCAGGTCGCCGTTTTGTTGAAAAAGTGGTGCATCCACACCTTTACAAAGGTCGTCCGCATGCGCCGCTTGTTGAAGCACAAGGCAAATCAGGTGGTCGTAACAACAATGGTCGTATCACAACACGTCACATTGGTGGTGGACACAAGCAACATTATCGTATTATCGATTTCAAGCGTACTAAAGACAATATACCAGCGACGGTAGAGCGTATCGAATACGATCCTAACCGTACAGCGCATATTGCATTACTTAAGTATGCTGATGGTGAGCGTCGTTACATTATCGCCCCTAAAAAACTTAGCGTTGGTGATACTGTATTGTCAGGTGAGACTTCCCCTATCCGTCCAGGTAACTGCCTACCATTAAAAAATATTCCAGTAGGTTCTGTTATTAGTAACGTTGAACTAAAAATCGGTAAAGGCGCGCAATTAGCTCGCTCAGCTGGTGCATCAGTTCAGTTACTTGGTAAAGATGGCATCTATGCAATCTTACGTTTGCGTTCAGGCGAGACTCGTCGTGTACACGTGAATTGCCGTGCTGTTATCGGTGAAGTTTCTAACACTGAAAACAACCTAAAATCACTTGGTAAAGCAGGTGCATCACGCTGGCGTGGTGTTCGCCCAACGGTTCGCGGTACAGCGATGAACCCAGTTGATCACCCACATGGTGGTGGTGAAGGTCGTACTATGGGTAAACATCCAACAACGCCATGGGGTCAGAAGACCAAAGGTCTTAAAACGCGTTCTAATAAGCGTACTGACAGTATGATCATCCGTCGCCGTCGCGCCAAGAAGAAATAAAGGAAAATTTCATGCCTCGTTCATTGAAAAAAGGTCCATTCATTGATGCGCATCTGTTTGCCAAAGTAGAGAACGCTCTTGAGTCTAACTCACGTAAGCCAATCAAAACTTGGTCACGTCGCTCGATGATTCTGCCACAAATGGTTGGTTTAACAATTTCTGTTCATAATGGCCGTACTCATGTACCGGTTATCATTAGTGAGCAAATGGTTGGCCATAAACTAGGTGAATTTGCCCCGACCCGTACGTATCGCGGTCATGGCTTTGACAAGAAAGCAAAAAAATAAGGTGCTCACTATGGAAGTAACTGCAAAATTACGCGGTGCCGCCATTTCGGCACAGAAAGTTCGACTTGTCGCAGATGAGATTCGTGGTAAGTCTATTGAGCGTGCTTTGGATATCCTTGCGTTCAGCAACAAAAAAGGCGCAGTATTCGTCAAGAAATGTCTTGAGTCTGCTATTGCTAATGCTGAACACAACCACGGTTTAGATATCGATACACTTAAAGTATCAACTATCTATGTGGATGAAGGCATCACGCTAAAGCGTATCCTACCACGTGCAAAGGGTCGTGCTGATCGTATCAGTAAGCGTACCTGTCACATTACTGTTAAGGTAGGAGAATAATTCATGGGACAAAAAGTACATCCAATCGGAATTCGTCTTGGTGTTGTAAAAAAACACAACGCTAACTGGTATGCAGACCCAAAACAATATTCTGAATACCTAATCAACGATATCCAAGTACGTGACTATCTTCGTAAGAAGTTAGACAATGCTATGGTAAGCCATATTATGATCGAGCGTCCTACTGGCGCTGCTAAGATCACAATTTCAACGGCTCGTCCTGGTATCGTAATTGGCAAGAAAGGCGAAGATATTGAGAAGCTACAGAAAGAATTAACCAAAATGATGGGCGTACCAGCTCAGGTTAATATCGAAGAAATCACTTCTCCAGATTTAGATGCCCGCCTTGTTGCTGAAGGTATCGCAAGCCAGTTAGAACGCCGTGTTATGTTCCGTCGCGCTATGAAGCGCGCCGTACAAAACAGCATGCGTTCTGGCGCTCAAGGTATTAAAGTTGAGCTGTCTGGTCGTTTAGGTGGTGCTGAAATTGCACGTACTGAATGGTATCGTGAAGGTCGTGTACCTTTACATACGCTTCGTGCTGACATTGATTATGCATCAATCCGCGCTGAGACAACTTACGGAACCATTGGTGTTAAAGTATGGATTTTCCGTGGTGAGATTCTAGATGGTATGGATAGCGTTTATAATCCTCCTAAAGAAGATAAATCTCGCGCTCCAAAACGTCGCGGCCGTGGTAACCGTCGCAATTCCGACAGAGCAAACACAGATAGAGGTTAAGCTATGTTACAACCAAAACGTACCAAATTTCGTAAAATGTTCAAAGGGCGTAACACGGGTTTAGCTCATCGTGGTAGCACTGTTGCATTTGGTCAATTTGGCCTAAAATCAGTTGGACGTGGCCGTATGACCGCTCGTCAAATTGAAGCAGCACGTCGTGCTATTACTCGTAAAGTTAAACGCGGTGGTAAAATCTGGATTCGTGTATTCCCTGACAAACCAATTACTGAAAAACCATTAGAAGTTCGTATGGGTAAAGGTAAAGGTCCTGTTGAGTACTGGGTATGCGAAATCAAACCAGGTAAAATGCTTTATGAGATCGAAGGGGTATCAGAAGAATTAGCACGCGAAGCGTTCACGCTAGCAGCCGCTAAACTTCCCTTCAAAACTACCATTGTTAAGCGGACGATAATGTAATGAAGATCAGTGAATTACGAGACAAATCAGTAGAAGAGCTGACTGGATTACTAGATGAGAAGCAACTTGACGCTTTCCGTCTTCGTATGGCAAAAGCCACCGGTCAACTAGGTAGCACACACGAAGTCAAAGCAAATCGCCGTGCGATTGCTCAGATTAAGACTTTGATTAATGAGAAACAAAGAGGCGCCTAATGAGTAACGATATTCAACAAACCGAAGGTGTAGGTATTGTTACTGGTAAGGTTGTCAGTAACAAGATGGATAAGTCTATTACAGTGCTAATCGAACGTAAAGTTCGTCACCCACTATATGGCAAACAGATCCGTCGTTCTACAAAAATTAAAGCCCACGATGAAAACAATGTCTGTAAAGAAGGGGATGTGGTTCGTATTGCTGAAACACGCCCAATCTCTAAGACTAAGTCTTGGAAATTAGTTGACGTTGTGGAAACAGCGGAAAAAATATAAGCAAATTGCAATTGGCATTAATAACTGGTAGAATACGCCCCCTTGTGGTGACATACCAGATAAGTGAAGTCGTTCCAGAATCATCGTTTTAATGATGAGTAGGGGTGATTCCACCAGTATAGTTATTGCCTGTTGTATATGATTGGAGTAACGCGATGATTCAGACTGAAACAATTCTGGAAGTTGCAGATAATAGTGGTGCACGACGTGTACAGTGTATTAAGGTTCTTGGCGGTTCACATCGTCGTTATGCCTCTGTAGGCGACATCATTAAAGTATCTGTTAAAGAAGCAATTCCACGTGGTCGTGTTAAGAAAGGCGATGTAATGAATGCTGTGGTTGTACGTACCAAAAAAGGTGTACGTCGTCCAGATGGTTCAGTACTTCGCTTTGATGACAACGCCGCTGTATTGCTTAACCAGAATAAAGCCCCGATTGCCACTCGTATCTTTGGGCCGGTAACTCGTGAACTACGTGGTGATCAATTCATGAAGATTGTATCACTAGCACCAGAAGTACTGTAGAGGTAACCCATGGCTAAATTACGTAAAGGCGACACTGTTCTTGTTATTGCTGGTAAAGATAAAGGCAAACAAGGCACTGTGCTAGCGGTAAAAAATGACCGTATTAAAGTTGAAGGTATTAATATTGTAACCAAACACCAAAAGCCAAATGCGGCAACTGGTGCTGAAGGTGGCATTATTAAGCAAGAAGCATTTTTACATATCTCAAACGTCGCAATTTTTAATGCGCAAACCCAAAAAGCTGATCGTATTACTTATCAGTTTGACGATGAAGGCAACAAACAACGTGTCTATCGCTCAAACGGTGAAGTAGTGGCGACTGCGTAAAACACTAAGGGTGTAATAGCAATGGCTAGATTAAAATCATTATACAATGACCAGTACAAGCAGCAGATCAAAGAAGAACTGGGCTTAGAAAACGTCATGCAAGTACCAAAAATTACCAAAATTACTCTTAACATGGGTGTTGGCGGTGCTTCACAAGACAAGAAGCTTTTAGAAGGTGCCGTAGCGGACATGACTGCAATTGCAGGTCAGAAGCCGGTCATCACTAAAGCTCGTAAATCTGTCGCAGGCTTTAAAATTCGTGAAGAATGGCCAATTGGTTGTAAAGTGACACTTCGTGGCGAGCAAATGTATGAGTTTTTAGATCGTCTCATTGCTATTGCTATCCCACGTATCCGTGACTTCCGTGGCTTTTCTCCAAAAGCATTCGACGGTCGTGGTAACTACTCGTTAGGTATTAAAGAGCAAATCGTTTTCCCAGAAGTTGATTATGACAAGATTGATCGCCTTCGTGGGCTTGATATCACTATCACGACATCTGCTCAGGATGACGAGCAGGGTCGCGCACTGCTTAAAGCATTCGGCTTCCCATTCAAATAGGAATAAAGCATTATGGCAAAAAAGAGCATGATTAATCGCGAGTTAAAACGCGAGAAAATGGTTGCTAAGTATGCTGAGAAGCGTGCAAAGCTTAAAGCAATCATTAGTGATGTAAATGCAAGTGACGAAGAGAGAATGGAAGCAATTCTTGAGCTTCAATCTCTTCCGCGTAATTCATCACCAGTAAGACTACGTAATCGTTGTGCCGTAACTGGCCGTCCTCATGGTTACTTCCGTAAGTTTGGTTTATCACGTAACATTTTACGCGAACGCGTAATGCAAGGTGATGTTCCAGGCGTTCGTAAAGCTAGTTGGTAAGGGAGTAATACTATGAGTATGCAAGATACAGTTGCTGATATGCTAACCCGTATCCGTAACGCACAAATGGCACGTAAAGTTAATGTTGCTATGCCTAACTCTAAACTACGTAAGTCAATTGCTGACCTACTAGTTCAAGAAGGTTACATCGCTTCTGCTGAAGTAACTGAACAAAGCAATGGTAAAGCAACCTTGACTATCGAACTAAAATATTTCGAAGGCAAGCCTGTTATCGAAGTAATTAAACGCTACAGCCGTCCAGGTCTACGTCAATACCGCGGTAAAGACGCTATTCCCACGGTACAGCAAGGTTTAGGCGTTGCAATTGTTTCAACCAGTAAAGGTATCATGAGCGATCGCGCTGCTCGTGCTGCTGGTATTGGCGGTGAAGTAATCGCATTTGTTGCTTAAATCACTATTTGTATTATTTAACTTTTTAAAACACTATTAATCAGTTATAATAGGCGCCTTTATTTAGGCACCTATTAAGTTAATAGTATTAAAAGCTTATCTAATATAGAGCTGATTATATAAATTAACAGGCCTAGTGCCTGTTAATTTTTTCATAATCATTCGTTATTTATCTGTAATTAAGGAATATTCCTATGTCTCGTGTGGCTAAAGCCCCAGTAACATTGCCTAAGGGCGTAAGTGTTACTTTGAACGGTCAGCAGGTTGAAGTTAAAGGCAGTAAAGGTACTATGTCTTTACACCTGCATGATTTGGTCGAGCTAAAACAAGAAGATGATCAACTGATCTTATCACCTGTTTCTGACTCTAAAGAAGCATGGATGCACACTGGCACAATGCGTTCTACATTGAACAACTTTGCTATCGGTGTATCTGAAGGCTTTGAAAGACGTCTACAGTTGATTGGTGTTGGTTACCGTGCTCAAGTAGCGGGTAATAAAATAACCTTAAACGTTGGTTATTCACATCCAATCGAGTACACGCTTCCAGAAGGTGTAACTGCTGAGACGCCAACTCAAACTGAAATCATTTTAAAATCTAATGATAAGCAGGCACTGGGTCAAGCTGCTGCGAAAATCCGTGGTTATCGTCCACCTGAGCCTTATAAAGGTAAAGGTATTCGCTATAGTGACGAGCATGTGGTTCGTAAAGAAGCTAAGAAAAAATAAGGTGAAATGACATGTTTGATAAAAAAGCTGCTCGCTTACGTCGAGCTAAAAAGACACGTGCCCACATCCGCTATTTGGGTGTGCATCGGTTAGTAGTTAACCGTACTCCACGCCATATCTATGCGCAGATCATTTCTCCAACCGGCGGAGAAGTATTGGCTCAAGCGTCTACGCTTGATAGCACTTTACGCTCTGGCGCTACTGGTAACGTTGAAGCAGCAAAAGCTGTTGGTCAACTTATTGCTGAACGTGGAAAATCTGCTGGCATCACAAAAGTCGCCTTTGACCGTAGTGGTTTTAAATACCATGGCCGTGTTAAAGCATTGGCTGACGCCGCTCGTGAAAATGGATTGGAGTTTTAATCATGGCTAAAGTAGAACAAAATGACGGTCTAGTAGAGAAGTTAGTCTCTGTTGATCGCGTATCAAAAGTTGTTAAAGGTGGTCGTATTTTCTCATTCACAGCATTAACTGTTGTTGGTGATGGTAATGGCCGTGTTGGTTTTGGACGTGGTAAAGCTCGTGAAGTTCCTGCTGCTATCCAAAAAGCACTTGAAGCTGCTAAACGCAACATGATCACTGTTGATCTTGATGGCGTAACACTTCAGCATCCTATCGTTGCTCGTCATGGTGCTAGTAAAGTATACATGCAGCCTGCTAACGAAGGTACTGGCGTAATCGCCGGTGGCGCTGTACGTGCCGTATTAGAATCAGCTGGTGTTGAAGACGTATTAACTAAATGTTACGGTTCAACGAACCCAACAAACGTAGTACGCGCAACATTCAATGGTTTACGTGATATGTCGTCACCTGAAAAGGCGGCTGCAAAACGTGGTAAATCTGTAGACGAAATCTTGGGCTAACCATTTTTTAGATATTAAAGTAGGTGAGTTACGATGAAAACAATGAAAGTTACTCAAATTAAATCTGGTGCCCATCGCCTCAAGAGCCATAAAGCTTGTCTTATGGGCCTTGGTTTACGCCGTATTGGACATACAGTTGAAGTTGAAGACACGCCTTCAACCCGTGGAATGGTGAATCGCATCAATTACATGGTTAAAGTGGAGGAAGCGTAATGGGACTTAAATTAAACGAATTATCACCAGGTATTGGTGCTAAGAAAACTGCCCACCGTAAAGGTCGTGGTATTGGTTCGGGCCTTGGTAAAACTGGTGGCCGTGGTGTGAAAGGTCAAAAATCACGCTCAGGTTCAAGCATTCGTCGTGGATTTGAAGGTGGCCAAATGCCTTTATTCCGCCGTGTGCCTAAGTTTGGCTTTACCAGTCAAATGGCATTCACTACTGCAGAAGTACGTTTATCTGAGCTGAATAAGCTTGATGGCGATGTAGTCAGTGTTGAAACTTTAAAAGCAGCTAACATTATCCGTCATGACATGAAACGCGCGCGTATCATCTTATCTGGCGAGATTAATAAAGCTTACACTTTTAAAGGTGTTAAAGTGACTAAAGGTGCTAAGGCTGCTATTGAAGCTGCTGGCGGTACTGTTGAAGTCGCTGAGGGTACTGAGGAGTAATTTAAATGGCTAAGCAATCTGCGCCTACCTCTGCAATTCCGATGAACCCGCTTGTCTTTATCCGTAAGTATGATGAGCTATGGAATCGTCTGTTATTTTTGATAGGGGCGCTGGTTGTCTACCGTTTAGGTTCACATATCCCAGTTCCTGGTATTAATCCAGTTAGCCTAGCAGAGCTATTCTCTCGTAACGAAAACACCATCTTGAGCATGTTTAATATGTTCTCAGGTGGTGCTTTAGAGCGAATGTCTATCATGGCTTTGGGTATTATGCCTTACATTTCGGCTTCTATTATTGTTCAAATGATGTCAGCTGTGTTGCCATCATTGGAAGCCTTAAAAAAAGAAGGAGAGGCCGGGCGCCGTAAACTTAATAGGTATACGCGTCAAGGGACTCTCTTTTTGGCATCTATTCAAGCCATCTTTATGTGTACTGGATTAATCAGTCAAAATCTGACTTTATCCTCAGGTTTAACCTTTTATATTCCTGCTGTAAGCTCGCTTGTAGCAGGTGCCATGTTCTTGATGTGGCTTGGTGAACAAATTACAGAGCGCGGTGTGGGCAACGGTATTTCGATGCTGATTTTTGCCAGTATTGTATCCAGTGTTCCTAGTATGTTAGGGCAATCTTTTGAGATGGTTCGGAACGATCCGCAAAGCTTGATTGTACTGCTTGTATTTGCTGTTTTAGGTATAGCGGTTACCGCAGGTATCGTCTTTATTGAACGAGCCCAGCGTCGTATTCCGGTTAACTATGCTCAAAAGCAACAACAAGGCCGCAAAATTTATGCTGATCAGCAATCACATCTGCCTTTAAAGATTAATATGGCCGGTGTTATTCCAGCAATTTTTGCCAGTGCGTTGTTGATGTTCCCAGCAAGTTTAGGCCAGTGGGTTGGTAACTCTGCTGATCCAAGTATGTGGCAACAACTATTACAAACTATGTCTTTAGTCTTAGCGCCAGGTCAGCCATTATATTTAGTGCTATTTGGAGCGATGATTATTTTCTTCTGTTATTTCTATACGGCGCTAGTTTTTAGCCCACGTGAAGTAGCTGAGAACTTGAAGCGTAGTGGGGCATACATTCCAGGTATTAGACCGGGTCTTCAAACACAACGTTATTTAGATCATGTATTAAATCGTTTAACCTTTATCGGTGCGATATACATGACTGTCATTTGTTTGATGCCGATGCTACTACAGTCTTCATTTGGCATACCATTCCACTTAGGTGGTACATCACTCTTAATTATGGTAGTCGTAGTTATGGACTTTATCTCCCAGCTACAGGCTCACTTAATGACACATCAGTATCATGATCAAACTCTTATTAAATAAGTTCTACATGTAGCCTATCTAAGAGAGTTTGTTCAACAGGAGAATATTATGAAAGTTCAAGCATCTGTTAAAAAGATTTGTGGTAGCTGCAAAGTCGTACGCCGCAAAGGTCGTGTTCATGTTATTTGTAAAGCTGAACCACGCCACAAACAGCGTCAAGGTTAATTTATATTAATTGTGTTTTGAGTCATTAAAGCACAAGTTGTGAATTACACTTGAAAAAATAGGGCGGATGAGTTATCATCCGCCACTTGCCGTCGTTTGCTATCCTTTATTTCCTGTTTTGGTATCAAAGCCAATCGATAAATAAAGCGATTTAGTAAATGGCAAAATCTGAAACATAAGTCTGACTATTATTCTTAATATAATAAAGACTCATTTTTCATAACTGGAGAGAAATCAATGGCTCGTATTGCCGGCGTCAACATTCCGGATAACAAGCATGCAGTGATTTCATTGACTTATATTTTTGGTATTGGTCGTACTACCGCTAAGCAAATCTTAGAAGCGGTTGGCATCGAACCTACTACTAAAATCAGTCAATTAGATGACACGCAGCTTGATGCTATCCGTGCACAAGTTGGTAACTACATGACTGAAGGTGACCTTCGTCGTGAAGTTTCAATGAATATCAAGCGTTTGGTCGATTTAGGTTGTTACCGTGGCATCCGCCATCGTCGTAACTTACCTGTAAGAGGTCAAAACACGAAGAATAACGCTCGTACTCGTAAGGGTCCGATTCGTTCAATTAAAAGATAATTAACTTAGGAAGCTAAAAGATGGCAAAAGACACCCGTGGTCGTAAAAAAACGGCACGTCGTTCGGTATCAGAGGGCGTAGCCCACATTCATGCGTCTTTTAATAACACCATTGTAACGATTACTGATCGTCAAGGTAATGCATTGGCTTGGGCCACTTCTGGTGGACAAGGCTTCCGTGGTTCACGTAAATCTACACCATTCGCAGCTCAGGTTGCAGCTGAAGTTGCTGGTAAAGCAGCTCAAGAATATGGTGTAAAAAATGTCGATGTTCTGGTTAAAGGTCCAGGACCGGGTCGTGAGTCTGCGGTAAGAGCTTTAGGTGCATTAGGTTATAAAATTAACAGCATATCTGATGTAACCCCAATCCCACACAACGGTTGCCGTCCGCCTAAAAAGCGTCGCGTATAAACTATTGTTACCGTATGCTTTGCTTTATTAAAAGCAAAGTTACGGTGTGTGTATTAAGACGAAATTACCGTTACAAGTTACTATTAAGACGTAACTCAAGGAGACACAAGCATGGCCCGTTATATAGGTCCAAAATTAAAGTTGTCGCGTCGTGAAGGTACTGATTTACAATTAAAATCAGGTGTTAAACCTTATGACGTAAAGACTAAAAAAGCAGGTCGAGTACCTGGTCAACACGGCAACACTCGCAATAAAGCTTCAGAATACTCATTACAGCTTCGTGAGAAGCAAAAAGTTAAACGTATTTATGGCGTATTAGAGCGTCAGTTCGCTAACTATTATAAAGAATCTGCACGTGCTCGCGGCGCAACAGGTGAACACCTACTGCAAATGCTAGAGCGTCGTTTAGACAACGTAGTATACCGTATGGGCTTTGGCTCAACTCGTGCTGAAGCACGTCAGCTAGTAAGCCATCGTGCTGTTATGTTGAAAAAAGCGGGTCGTGATGAGTTTGTTCGTGTGAACATTCCATCTATCCAAGTTCAAGATGGTGACGTAATCGCCATCCATGAGAAAGCGAAAGAACAGTTGCGTATTAAGAATGCAATTGAGCTTGCAACTCAACGTGGTATCCCTGAATGGTTAGACGTTGATCATAGCAAAATGCAAGGTACATTTAAGAAAGCACCAGATCGTATTGATTTGCCTGCAGAAATCACCGAAAGCTTAATCGTTGAATTGTACTCTAAATAATCGCTAACAATAATTTGATTAACTAATCGAGGTGACAATATGATGCTAAATGCTACCGAGTTTCTGACCCCTAATGCCATTAACGTGGATGCGGTTGATGAAACCAATGCAAAAGTCACGCTCGAGCCGTTGGAACGCGGCTTTGGGCATACCTTAGGTAATGCCCTTCGTCGTATTCTTCTATCTTCATTGCCTGGTGCAGCCGTTATTGAAGCAGAAATTGAAGGCGTAGATCATGAATATTCTACCCTTGAAGGCCTGCAAGAAGACGTTTTAGATTTATTATTAAATCTAAAAGGTCTAGCAATTACAATGTACGATCAAAATGAAGTATTTTTGACACTAGATAAAAAAGGTCCTGGCACTATCACTGCGGCAGATATCGAACTGCCACATAACGTTGATATTGTTAACCCTGATTTGGTTCTAGGTACTTTAGGTGACCGTGGTCACCTAAAAATGCGCTTACGTGTGGTTATGGGCCGTGGTTATGAGCCTGCTAACTTACGCCGTGAAGATGGCGACACGAAAGCAATTGGCCGCTTGAAATTGGATGCTAGCTTTAGCCCAGTATCACGCGTTGCTTACCAAGTTGAAAATGCTCGTGTTGAACAGCGCACGGATCTTGACCGTTTAATCATTGAACTTGAAACCAATGGTACGATCGATCCTGAAGAAGCAATTCGCAAAGCAGCAACTATTTTGCAGCAACAAATCTCAATCTTTGTAGATTTAGAAGCAGAAGAAGCGCCAGAGCCTGTGAAAGAGAAAGAAGAGGTTGACCCTGTGCTATTACGCCCAGTGGATGACCTTGAACTAACGGTTCGCTCAGCAAACTGTTTGAAAGCTGAAAACATTTACTATATCGGCGATTTGGTACAGCGTTCAGAGACTGAATTGCTTAAAACACCAAACCTTGGTAAGAAGTCATTAACTGAAATCAAAGACGTATTAGCGTCTAAAGGTCTTGAACTGGATATGCGCCTAGAGAATTGGCCACCAGCTGACCTACGTGTTGATGACCGTTTTTCTTACCGTAGCCGTTAAACTATTAAGGATATTTGACCATGCGACATCGTAAGAGTGGAGTTAAGCTGGGTCGCACCGGCAGCCATCGTAAGGCAATGTTCCAGAACATGACAAACTCATTGTTTGAACATGAACTGATTAAAACAACATTACCAAAAGCTAAAGAGCTTCGCCGTGTGGCTGAGCCTTTGATTACATTGGCAAAAGAAGATTCAGTTGCTAACCGCCGTCTGGCTTTCAGCCGTATGCGCAATAAAGATATGGTTGGTAAACTATTTGGTACACTAGCACCACGTTATCAAGATCGTCCAGGTGGATACTTACGTATCATCAAATGTGGCAATCGTGATGGTGATAATGCACCAATGGCATATGTTGAATTGGTAGATCGCGACTAATATTTATTTGAGTTGAATAAACTCATTTAAGGTTAGCAAAGTCTATTAGTCATCGTGCTAATAAAAGAACCTCAGTAGCTTTTTAAATTATGTTCTAGAACATATTTTAATATGGTTACTGAGGTTTTCTTATGTCATTTTAAAATGCAGCGAGATATCTAGACTATTCGGATATTAATGTTCAATTATTCAATAATTTTTGAAACATCTCCTTCGCCTTGTCGCACAAGCTCTGGTGGAAATTGAGTCATATCGACTACAGAAGTCAACTTAGTGGTTAATACACCCGCATTAATCATCACATCAATGTTATTGGCAAGCTTGTCTTCAATATCAAAAGGATCATCTAGCGCAAGCGGTGTTTCGGTCTCTGGCAAGATTAATGAGCTAGTTAGTATTGGTTCATCCATGGCTTCAAGCATCATTTGGGCGATTGGATTAGAGGGTACACGAATACCAATGGTTTTTTTCTTAGGGTGTGAGAGTTTTTTAGGTACATCCTTTGTGGCCTCTAATATATAAGTAATAGGCGCAGGAGTGTTGCCCTTGAGTAGTTTGAATTGCTGATTGTCTACGGTTGCATAGGTAGCGATTTCACTTAAATCACGGCATAAAAGTGTAAATTGATGTTTGTCATCAAGTTGACGAATGTGACGTAATTTTTCTAGTGCATTTTTAGAGCCAATTTTGCAGCCAAAAGCGTAACTGGTATCAGTAGGATAGACGATAAGCTGATCGTTTTTGAGTGCATTCGCCACTTGTTCAATTAGTCGTGGCTGTGGATTTTCTGAGTGAATATATAACGTTTGCATGGGATGCCTCACAGTATAAAATTAAAGAGAAGTCAGGCAGCCGCACAAGTGATTTTATTGGTTATGGGAATCATAAGCCTCATTCATGTGCAGTGTGTTTGACCTTATGTTATGTGTTCATATTATCATGACATAAAGCGGTGAGTATGGTCAGTAGGGTTTGTGCGTCTTTGGGTAATGCGTTAGGATTTTGGATATAGTCTGTGGCCTGATTAAACACGTCATTAGCAAAGGTGCTGTGACTGGTATCAAAGTCGGCATTTAAGTTATCTTGTGAGACTCTAAAGCGCTTATGACACATTAAGGTAAATAGGCACTCAATTGCTTGTGGTTTGATTTCTACCCGCTCAAAAGCACTTTGCTGCGCTTCTGTGCGTCCGTCAGGGGCATACCAGTAGCCAAAGTCAGGCAACGTACGGCGATGACTACCTGCGATGCTCCAGTGGCTGATTTCATGTAAGGCACTTTGGAAAAACCCATGTGCAAATTCAATACGAGCAGGCTGCTGCTCATGCGCAGGGAAGTATTCTGGTTCATGTTCACCGCGAGCAAGAAGGACATTATGGTAGGCAAAGGTTTTGTTAAAGACAGTAATAAGCCAGTCAACTTCTTGAGCTTCTAATTGCTCACTAGAGAGTTGCTCGGTGGCATTAGAATGATGCAAGTATTGCCATTGTTGTTTCAGATGCACCCAGCTTGAATCTTCGCTTTCTAAGACAGAGTTGTTAGCCACTGTATAATTAAACTGAATAAAGAATGGCTTATGTTCAAGCTCTGCGACAAGCTTACGAATCGGCAATTGAGAAAAATCAGGTGTTGGCATAGTGATTCTAATAACAGATAAGTAAATGGATATAAACAGACCAGTTAGGCTGATAAACGCGCTATTCTAGCAAGGAATGGCCCATTTATATATTGTTGGTAGTAAAGATGCCATGATATGGCCTTATTAAAAGCAATCCTAGTAATTAAGATACTGATATGACTATGCTTGCCTTTATCGCTTACAATACCAACATAAGACATACGTTCAAAAAATACAGGTTTAAATAAAGAGAAAACTATGAATAAATATACTCAAAAGGCTGAAATGTCATCACCGGCGGCGACGAACAACACTGAAAAAAGTGCCAAACATTTACCGGAACTGGTTAATTTAGAGAAGTGGGAAGATGCCGGCTACGTATGGTCAGGTACGATTACACCGCGCATTATGCAAAGACTGGTTAGTGTTGTGCCAGAGGCTTACCAAGATGCTCCAATTGAGCTAAAATGCGAGCTCACTAAACAAGGCCAGTTATTGACCTTGATTATGGAATTCTCAGGCGATGTTTGGGTCAACTGTCAGCGCTGTCTACAGCCACTGGCCATTGATGTGGGCCATCAAGCGCAGTTGGTCTTATTGCAACGTGAAGAGCAAGAGAGTCTAGTTGATGATTCTGATGATTATTTATTATTAGAAGAGCTACTAGAAGAGCAGCCAGAGAATAAAAAAGGCGATCGGATGTTGCCGCTCAAGAAGTTGGTCGAAGATGAGCTGTTACTTGATATTCCTTTATCTGCCAAGCATGATGATTGTGAAATGGCGGTAGAGCAAGTCGGCGAGATTATTGAAGAGGAGAATGAGAATCCGTTCGCCGCTTTAGAGGCGTTAAAGGGTAAGCTATAATTAGATTGATTTAACACCGGATATTAGCTTTTAAGGTAGCTTTGGTCAGGATATTGATGATTAATAACAGTCATTACTCTATGTCCTGACTGAGTAGATGAATACCCCCTTTATTTTATGTGATAAAGCGAGTATAATCCCTCGTTTATTATTCCCAGATTTTAAACCTATTTGATTTTTAATAAGAGTTGCTCTTATTGAGGTCAATAGAGAACTCATTTTTGCTAAGTTAGCGTTTTAAGGTTTGTTAACAAACATAAGCGTTTACCTCTACAGCATATTTTAGAATAGGAGCAAGACCCATGGCTGTTCAAAAAAGTCGTAAAAGCCGCTCACGCCGTGATATGCGTCGTTCACACCACCATATGGAAGTTGCTGAGCTAAGCATTGATGCCACTACTGGTGAAAAACATCGTCGTCATCATATGACTAAAGATGGTTTCTACCGTGGTCGCCAATTGTTCAAAGCGAGCCAAGAAGACTAATCTACAATCATTTATAATGATTGCAGTGTAATATAGAGCTAAGCTTTACTAATGATCTTATTTCATTAGTGGCGCTTGGCTCTTTTTTTATGGTTATCTTTAGATATCTCAAGGCATAAGAAGGCTAATAATGTCGTTAAAATCGTCTCACTCAGTTAAAAAACAAACACAACCTGATATGCCACGCCGCATTGCCATTGTGTTTCCAGGCCAAGGGTCACAAACCGTTGGTATGCTTAATGAGCTTAGCGAGGCATATCCCATCGTTGAGCAAACGTTCTCAGAAGCCAGCGAAGCATTAGGATTTGATCTTTGGGCAGTCTGCCAAGATGAGGAAGCTTTAGCGAGCACTGAGAATACTCAGCCCGCGTTATTAGCTGCCAGTATTGCCGTATGGCGTATATTGCAGTCACATGCAGAGATTGATATTGAGCCGCTGTTTTTTGCCGGCCATTCTCTTGGCGAATACAGTGCATTATGTGCAGCTGGTGCTATTAGTCTTGCCGATGCGGTAAAATTGGTACACGCACGTGGTCAATTTATGCAGCAAGCGGTAGAGGGCCTAGATACCAAGATGGCAGCAGTGCTTGGCTTAGAGAACAGCCAAGTTATTAGCGTCTGTGAGCAAGTAGAGAGCAACAATGAAGATGCCATTGTTAGTGCCGCTAATTTTAATAGTCCAGGTCAGATAGTGGTTGCTGGTAACGCAAAAGGCATTGAAATATTAAGCCAACACATTCAATGTATGGGTAAGCGTATGCTACCGCTAAAGGTGAGCGTACCTTCACACTGTGCGTTAATGGAGCCAGCAAGTGATGCGTTAGCAGAGCGCTTGGCGAGTATTGAGTTTGATCTGCCGTCTGTGCCTGTGATTCAAAACCGCTATGCCACTGAAGAGAAAACTGTCATAGCGATTAAAAAAGCACTTACCGAGCAGCTAAGTCACCCTGTGCTATGGACACAAACCATGCAGAAATTTGCTGATAAGCACATTAACTTGATTATTGAATGTGGTGCTGGCACGGTATTAAGTAACTTGGCGAAGCGTCAAGAAACCCCGATTCCAGCGTATCCAACGGATAAGCCAGCACGTATTGATAAGCTGGTTGAAAAGCTACTTGAGGAACAGTCATGAGTCGTACGATTACATTGGTCACAGGCGCAAGTCGAGGTATCGGTAAGGCCATTGCAAAGCAGTTTGCAAAAGAAGGCCATTTTGTAATTGGTACCGCCACAACTGCCGAAGGTGCTCAGCTGATTGATGATTATTTACATGATGCTGGTGGTATTGGCCGTGCGTTAGATGTTACCAATCAAGAGCAGATTAATAAGCTGTTTGAAGAGATTGAAAGTGTTTATGGTAGCGTGCAAGTGCTGGTGAATAATGCTGGTATCTCGCAAGACGGTCTGCTGATGCGTATGAAAGATGAGGATTGGGATCAAGTAGTTGATACCAACTTAACCTCGATTTATCGTATGAGTAAGCGTGCCATTCGCGGTATGATGAAAGCGCGAAAAGGCCGTATTATCAATATCACCTCAGTGGTGGCGCAAATGGGTAATGCCGGTCAGGCAAACTATGCGGCGACCAAAGCAGGGGTTGAAGGCTTTAGCCGTACATTAGCGCGTGAAATTGGGTCACGCCAAGTGACGATTAACTGTGTAGCACCCGGTCTTATTGAAACAGATATGACTGATGAGCTTGATGAGCGCCTACTAAACTCTATGTTAGATGCGGTACCAGTGGGACGCTTGGGTCAGCCAGAAGATGTGGCCGCTGCGGTCTCTTATTTGGCCAGTGATCAAGCCAGTTATGTCACCGGTGCTGTTATTCCTGTTAACGGCGGCATGTATATGTAGTCTGCTTATTAGCGAATCCTATGAATAATAATTAACCTAAAGTTTAATTAAGTACTAGCATTGATAATTGTCAGATTTATAGTAAGTTAGCAATAAACGGGCGGTGATAACTAAAAGTTATGTATTTTGCTGCCCAATTATCAGTTAAGTCAGTTAGAATTGAGCGAGTGTATTCGGTAAGATAAACGATATACCTTTATAAACTAAGAACATTAAGGATGGAGATTTCTATGAGCGAAGATATCGAGTTAAAAGTAAAATCAGCCGTTGCTGAACAATTAGACGTAGATGTTGAAGACATTAACAATGAGTCTTCTTTTATCAATGACTTAGGTGCAGACTCTTTAGACTTAGTAGAATTAGTGATGACGTTTGAAAATGATTTTGATATCACTATTCCTGACGAAGATTCAAATGAGTTAACCACGGTTCAAAAAGCAGTGGATTACATCAAAGCTAAGCTGTAATTTATACCTATAAGTAAGTGTATAAATTTAATTAGGTAGCCTTGGCTATTGATCTACTTGTGAAAACATCAGCCATAACGTATTCGTTGTGGCTTTTTTATGGTTAATGATAAGACAGTGTTTGATAGTAGAGATTCATCTAGCTATTAAAGTAATAAAATTTAACATTTAACTACATAGCGAGTGTAATAAATTTACGTGGTAATGCGTATAATTTGTTCAGTGTAATGATACACCCTGTTAGCTGAATGCTTTATTTTGAGTTAAGCATTTAAAATTGACTGCTGAGATAACGCCACTGATCATTGTTAGATTGATGTTATATAAATACTATTATATGAATAAAAACGCGATGATCGGTGTATACAATAATTAACCAGCTAACCGTTTGAACAATAATTTATGATAGGAGTAAGACATGGGGATTTTTAGCTTTGCAAAGGATATGGGCGATAAGATTTTTAATCGCGATGATGCTAAAAAAGAAACAGAATCACACGCGGATGCGAATGCTGCACCAGCTTCTACTGAGCCATCAGCGCAATCAGTAGCTAACTTATTATTACAGCGTATCCAAAGACAAAACCTAAATATCACTAACTTGAAAGTGAAATATAACGGTACAACAGATACAGCTGAAATCAGTGGTCATGCTGAAACTCAAGCGGACCGTGAAAAAGCGATTATTGCAATTGGTAATGTTCAAAACGTTGCTAAAGTTATCGATAATATCGATATCAAGCAAGATGCGCCTGAATCAACTATGTACACTGTAAAATCAGGTGACTCGTTATCTAAAATTGCTCAAGAAGTTTATGGTTCAGCCAATGAATACAATAAAATCTTTGAAGCAAACAAGCCTATGCTAACTAGTCCAGATAAAATCTATCCTGGTCAAGTACTGCGTATTCCAAAGCCATAATTAAGCTTTAATGCTATCAGGTATTGTTATTTGTACCGACTAAAAATAGTAGGTACCAAATTGATAGCAATGCATGAGCAGAATCTAGCAGAATAATAAAAAAAGGGACATACCAATGGGGTGTGTCCCTTTTTTAGATTCGGTGTTTTATTTGGCAGACTAGGTTTTGAAGATTAATTGAAAAATCATCTGTTATTATCACTTCTATTGTTTGGTAAGCTGCTCATTAATTGCCCAGTTGATGTGTTCATCAAGCATGTCATTGTGCTCACCCAAACGCTGCTTTAAGAGTTGGATATTGTGTTCAGAATAAAGCGCATTGCCGATACCAATAGAGAGGTTACGCAGGAAATTGACATAACCGGTACGGCGAATAGGACTGCCTTGAGTACGCTCTAGAAACTCAGCTTCTGTCCACTGCCATAAGTCCGTTAACAAGCTTTCATCTAGCTGATGGCGGGCATGAAAATCATCAATTGGGCTGACTTTTGCATAACGGTTCCAAGGGCAGATGAGCTGACAGTCATCGCAGCCAAACACTCTATTACCCATGGGTCTACGGTATTTCTCATCAATAGGGCCGTCATGCTCAATGGTCAGATAAGAGATACAGGCGTTGGCATTAAGCTTATGGGGCGCAATAATTGCCTGTGTCGGGCAGATATCAATACAGGCACTACAGCTACCACAGTGTGCACTCACCGGAGCATCTTCAGGTAACTCGAGGCTCAGGAATAACTCGCCTAATACGAAAAAAGAGCCAGACTGCCGGTTAATCAGCAAGGTGTGCTTACCGGTCCAACCGAGTCCTGCTGCATCTGCAAGCGGACGCTCAAAGATGGGTGCAGAATCACTAAAGGGGCGAAAGACGAAAGGCGTGTCAGCAGCTATGTCAAGGTGTTGCCACTGCGGTAGCATGCTCTGTATTTGTTGTGCCAGTTTTTTGAGGCGAGAGCGCATGGTCTTGTGATAATCACGACCTCGGGCATAGCGCGCGATAATGGCATGATTGGGACGCAGATTATCCTCAATTGACCGCGGCTTAGGTGTTGCTTCTAGATAATCCATACGCACAGAGAGGATAGTGCGCGAGCCTTCAACCAATAGCGCAGGATTGGCGCGTTTGTCGTGGTTGTTTTCCATAAAGGTCAGCTGCCCATGATAGCCTTTGGCAAGCCAATCACGTAAGCCTTGCATTTGGGCTTCAAATACAGGGTTATTAACATTGATAAAGCCGCAGTCTGCAAAGCCAAGCTGCTGCGCCTGCTGACGTATCCATGCCTTCACATCTTGGGCATCATGAAAGGTGTTTATCTCCAAAGTATTGGAGCGCGGCGGAGTGGAAGGAGCAGACATAATCAGAACAGCTTTAAGACCAAATAAGCCGCTATGATAAGCTATAACGTGTTAAATATAAAATAATAGCCGGCCACTTTATTCATGAGGATAAAAAATGACACAGCAATCACCTATCAACGCCCATATAGCAAACATACCTTTGTATACCCCAGAACAAGTGTATGAGATTGAAAAGCACTGGTTTGCGCAGTCCAATCCTAGTTATGGACTAATGCAGCAAGCAGCATGGCAAATGGCGCATTGGCTGCAGCGTCAGTGTGATTTGGCAGGGTCGTTAAAGGCTTGGGTGTGGGTAGGTAGTGGTAATAACGGCGGTGATGGTTGGCTAGTCTCCAGTTATTTAAGCCAACTCGGTGCTAAGGTCACTGTGGTCGAAGTGGGGCAGAGTAACACTCAAGATGCTCAATCTGCTAAAAGAGATGCACAGAATCAAGATATCCAAGTACTCAGCCTTACAGAGGTTGATAGTCATTTGGATTATTTGAACGCTGATTTATTCGTCGATGCCTTGTTTGGTATTGGGCTAGATAGAGCGCCAAAGGGAGACTATAAACAAGCGATTGATACCATCAACAGTATCAAACGACAGCGCGGTGATGCGTTGACGGTAGCCAGTGTCGATGTGCCTAGTGGACTTGTAACAAGTACAGGGCAAGTCTTCGATGACTGTGCGATTAGGGCAGATGTGACGCTGTGTTTGGTAGGACGTAAAATTGGGCTGCATATCAAAGATGGCAGTGATTATAGCGGGCAAGTGATAGATATGCCTCTGATACCAAGTGTGTTATCGCAGTTGCCAAAAGCTTGGCTACAGCAGACAGCTAAGTCGATGCCGCAGCGTGATAGTAATTCGCATAAAGGCAGTTACGGCAATGCGCTCATTATTGGCGGTAATCGGGTTGATAGCTCACAAGGCATGGGCGGTGCGGCTATTCTAGCAGCCAGTACAGCGATGGCGACTGGGCTAGGTAAGCAGACCGTCGCTTGTCATGAGATGTTTCATCCAAGTTTAATCACCAGTCTGCCTAATGCAATGAGTATTGATTTGCATGATGTTGATGGCGTGAAACAGATGATTGAGCAATGTGATACGGTAGCCATTGGTATGGGCTTGGGGCGTGATGAGGCGAGTTTGACGCTCTTTCAGCAATATCTTCAGGCAGCGATAGCCGCCGGTGTGAATCTGATTATTGATGCCGATGGTCTGTATCATTTAGCCACTGTTGCCAAGCAAGATACCGATTTAAAGCAGCAGTTGGTACAGCATGCAGATAAGCATGACGTTTGGTATACGCCGCACAGCGGAGAGGCAGCACGGTTATTAGGTATTACCGCATCAGAGGTGGAAGCTGACAGAATGGCTGCCATTGAAGAGTTGTCAGCGCAATATCATGGGAGTTGGTTGTTGAAAGGTGCAGGCTCGATTGTTAAGGAACAAAAGGGCTGTTATGTCTGTGCAGCAGGTAATCCTGGTATGGCGACAGCCGGAATGGGCGATGTTCTTTCTGGATTGGCATTGGGATTATTGGCGCAATCTGCATTACCGAATAATGTCAGACAGTTACGACAGGTGGTGATGGTGCATGCTTTGGCCGGTGATATATTGCAGAAAGAAGTCGGTGTATGGGCATTGCAAGCCAGTGATATGCCAAAAGCGGTAGGTAAGGTGCTGCAGCAATTAACTGCAAATAATTAATCAAAGCGATAGGGATGGAATCTGCGTCATTCTAAGAGAATATCAGCGACAGTATTGAGTCAGTACAAGCTCGATATTCTCTTTTTTTAATTCTATTTCGCCTTGATCGATATGACGACCGCCGCCCTTACTATTAGGCTCATAGATAGGCTGCCCTGATTGCAATTCACCTAAACTGGTGCGTAAGTCATTGCATTGTCTTAAGCGCTCTTGTTGTTTGTGCTGCTTTTTCTGGTCAATGTGAGCGTTTTGGCTGGTCGTTCTAGTGATATCAGTCGCTTTTGTTGTTATAGGGAGACTGTTATTTTGTGCTACCTTTACAGGTTTGGCTTGCGGTGAGGCATGGTAAGTATTGACCTCCATGATATCGACCTTCGTGTCAGATTCGGGCGCAAACTGCGAATACTTGACCTCACCAAAATCGCCCACCGTTTTATACACGGTCATGGCGTGACTGCCGCTAAGACCAACCCAAGTTAGTATGAGGCTAAGACTGGAAAAATGAGTGATAATGGCTAATTTTGCTAAGGCAGATGACCTTTTCTTCTTAAAGCTGTTTTTTAATACAAAAAAGGTCATAAGTTTATTGCCTTGGTATAAAGCGTGGGTTTGTTTTTAATAGAGCATTTAAGGATTTGGCTATATTATATTTATCTAAGTCAAACTCAATGGCTGGCTAGTAACGCTTGATGCTTTTATCTTTAGATATGGTTTCTTGATGCAGCGGAAAACTATCATGGGCATCGATGCTTTGACGGTCTTTAAAGTAATGCGTCAAGGTGCGTTTTACAGCCTCAAATGCGATGTCATCCCAAGGAATGTCTTTTTCTTCAAACAAAGCACACTCTAAGCTTTCAGGTCCTACACCATATTTACCCTCTTGCAAGTCGGTTAGATACAAGGTGTAAATTTGACCAATGGCAGGAATGTCATAGATGCAGTACAGATGTGGATTGATGGCAACGGCATCGGCCTCTTCCATGGTTTCGCGAGCGGCGCCTTCTGCAATCGTTTCACCGATTTCCATAAAACCTGCAGGCAATGTCCAGTAGCCGTATCTTGGCTCAATGGCGCGGCGGCATAATAGAACCTTTTGCTCATGCACTACTAACGCACCGCAAATAACTTTAGGATTTTCATAATGGATGTAATCACAGTTTGGGCAGACAAGCCGCGGATTGTGATCGCCCTCTGGTATTTTATGCTCTGCTTCGTGCCCACATTGTAAACAATATGCCATAAGGGATTCCTTGAATTGGTTATTGATATTAGCATGTCTGATTGTGTGTTGACTCTGTGTACAGCGTCTACTCAAATCACATAAGATATTATATTATCAATCTTCTCAGGCGTATGCGCTGATTGGCTAGGTTATTGTTGGTCCTATCCTACATCTTTATTACTGTCAGAGAGCTTGGGTTACACAATGACTAAGCCGAGCCAGTCATCACGATAGCATACTTAATAAGAATGCGTTAGGCTAACACAACGCCCTAAACAATCGATGATAGTCCGCTATGAAACGTTCTAATGCCTCCTCATTTTTCTTACCGCAGAATCCAAATGTGCAGTCACCTCGCTTTGAAGAATTATCGGTACTGCTGCCAGATTATATTGAACAGCCGCTATTAAAGCAGCTAGCGCAGCGGCTGCAGGCTGATATTTTGCAAAAAGCAAAGCAGCAGAATGCTAATGAGTATAATCAGGCCGAAAATGACTATCAACCAGGGGATATTGGCAAGACACAAGCGCTGCTTAATATGCTGCTCACCACGCCTGTCGCAGATGCATCGGTGCTGGTAGTGATTACTAATGAAGCGAAGCCGAAGCTGCTATTAACCCGCCGTGCGGCGCATTTAAATAGCCATGCTGGCGAGGTTTCTTTTGCCGGTGGTAAGCATGATGAGGATGATGGTAATAATATAGTTACAGCGCTGCGTGAGGCCTGTGAAGAGACGGCTTTGCCGCCTAATGAGGTGCATATTATTGGGCAATTGCCTATTCAGACCTCAAAGTTTGGTTTAAGTGTGCGTCCTATCGTGGCATTGGTGAAGCCGCCGATTACTTATGTGCCTGAGCTTGGCGAGATTGCACGTATATTTTGGGCAGACTTTGAAACGCTTATTTCTGCGCCGACCACAGATTATATTCTTGCCTATGAGATGGAGGGTAAGAGCATTAATATCAGAACGCCAAGTTGGGTGATTGATAACGAGGTGGTGTGGGGATTAACCGGACGTGTCATCGCCAGCTTATTAAAAATAGGCTTTGATCGTGAGATTGAATGGTATTACAAAGCAACAGATTAAGATTAGTCTGCTAATTTGTATGCTTATTTATTATTTAGCTGTCTATTTATTTGACCGTCGATTATCTAACCATCCATTATCTAATAGCCGTGACCCGAATGTTTCCGGTATAAATATTGAGTGCTTGTCGCTCATTCTCGATTGAACCTTGAGCCAACTTAAGACTACCATCTGCATTAATTCCCAGTACTTTACCTTGTTGTACATTCTGCTGCAGGGCAACGGTTGGCGCATTTGTGTCTGCGTCTAATTTATCTGACTTAGTGTCACTGCCATGTTGTAATACTTGAATATCACGACCTGCTAATACGCTGACCGTATTGTATTCGCTGATAAATTTATTCACTGCATAAGGAGAGTCCGCAAAAGATATGAATTGCTGAATCGCCCGCAAAATTGTGGCACTAACTGGCAGATATAAGTCCTCTACACGCGGTGAATTTGCTAAAGCTGATAGGGTCGTTATTTGTTTATTGTCCTGACTTTGTACAGCAGTATGAGTATCGGTGATGAGTTGATTGAGACTCACTGCATGATAATCCATTCCTTCTTTGGTCATCTCGCTTAATAGGGGTGCCGCTTTAATATTAATACCCACTCCGACCACCACGCCAGTAATACGCTTTCCAGAAGTGACCGGCTCAATGAGTATTCCTGCAAGCTTGTTAAAAACCAAGCTATCTTCTTTATCTTGACTATCTGACTCTAGGCTTTTTTCTTGCTTTGGCAGATTGTTTTTAGCATCACGATTATAAAACCCAATATCATTAGCCCATTTGACCCCAATCATAGGCAAGCCTACTTGGTGACGTATTCTGTTTAGGTTTTGGATAATAGGCAGACGAGTTAAATGATAGCCGACAACCAACGATAATAATCCCGATAAAGGGGCGGCCAGCGGATGATACAGCGATAGATAAATATTACCAATGGGCGATTGCCAAGTCCTTTTGTGTTGCCCACGTCCTGCAGTCTGCATACCGGCTGTCAGCATATAAGGACGCATTTTACTAATACGACCACTCTCTAACCAGTGCAGCAGCTCGCTATTGGTCGAGGCGCTAACGGCAACATGATGGTGAGTTAGGTTGTTATTGGTATTTTGTTGAAACGGACGCTGCATTTGCAAAGCCTGTATGAAATTGACTTAAATGACGGAAGTAACGATTTAAAAGAGAGGTAATATTAACACAGTCATTATGATGCAGTGGCAATCGATTTAGCGACCGCTTTTGCTATACTGACAGTCTAATATCAGTGGATAGAGTAAATGGCATGATGATTGTTTGGTTTGTAGTAGCAGGTGCATTTGCTGGCTTATGCGCGGGGCTGTTCGGTATTGGCGGCGGTATGATTATCGTGCCAGCCTTGGTTTGGATTTTTACAGCCTATGGCTTCTCTTCTGAGATAATCGCGCATTTGGCAGTCGGCACCTCTCTGGCAACCATTGTTGTTACCTCTATTAGCTCTTTAACTGCGCATCATAAGCGCGGCGGCGTGCGTTGGGATATTTGGAAAAATATGGCCATTGGTCTGGTAGTGGGTAGCTTGCTTGGTGCAGCCGTAGCTGATCAAATCAATGGTTTAATGCTACAGGCGTTGATTGGTGTTGCGGCATTATTGGTTGCGTTTAAGATGCTGTTTTTATCAAACAAAGAGCAGTTAGGCAAACCGCTACCTTCTGCGCCGGTACAAATCGGTGCCGGCTCAGGCATTGGTATGGCGTCCTCTATATTTGGTATTGGCGGTGGTAGTTTGACCGTGCCTTTTTTGACATGGGCTGGCTTGTCGATGCGTCAGGCAGTCGGTACCTCCGCGGCATGCGGACTACCGATTGCACTGGCAGGGGCGGCAGGGTTTGCTTGGTTTGGTCAAGACGTGGCCAATTTGCCTGAGGGGGCGATTGGGTTTGTACATATCATTGGTTTTATTTGTATTTCAATCGCCAGTTTTATTACTGCCAAATTAGGGGCAAAATTGGCACATCAGTTGCCGGCCGCTACATTAAAACGTGCTTTTGGCATACTACTGGTGTTCGCCGGTGGTCAACTGCTTTGGTCAGGACTACAAGGCATGGGTGTGGTTTAGCAGACCTACATTTGATATGACAGATTAGCGCTTGTCTAATGCATCAATGCCCAGTCGTATCCACTTGCGGGCAAGCTCGTCTTGCTCGGTTAACATGTTCCACAAGGCGTCTTCACTAAAGATAGAATGCGCCTCGCCTGAATACTCAATTGGTAAGTCGGCTTCTCGGTCAGTCATCCATTGCCCATCGAGATAATAAGCTTGCAGTTCCGCCCGTAATACTTCGGCCTCAAGCCACTGTGCTTGTGCTTCTAGCTGCTTTTGATACAGGTTATACCAACGCTCATATTTTTGCTGCAAGGCTTGTGGGTCGTCTTTGCTATTGCTTGGATTAGTCATGGAATATCCTTTCATAGTTGTGTTGTTATTTATGTTTAGTAATCTAATTATTGGTTAGGTGTCCATCCATTATTTTACTATTTTACGTACCTATTTTGATAATTAGTCATTCTATAATAAGAATTTAATCTAATCTGAGCTTAATCGCTGCTAAAACCTGAAAACTACTGGGATTTACGGTAAAATAGCCGCCCTTATTAAGCGTACTCATCATTCGACTTCTAACCTAATTGTGCGGCCTTCATGCGTCTAAAATCTCTTAAATTATCCGGATTTAAATCTTTTGCGAATCCAACCACCTTTACCTTCCGCCATGGCATCACCGCTATTGTGGGACCAAACGGTTGTGGTAAATCCAATGTGATTGATGCCATCCGTTGGGTGCTTGGTGAATCCTCTGCTAAGCAGCTGCGCGGCGGTGCGATGAGCGATGTGATTTTTGCAGGGACGCAAAGCAAAGCGGCCAAAAGCTTGGCCAGTGTGGAGCTGGTATTTGAGCATACTCAAGATGAGCAGACCGGTATCCGTCATGAGTTAAATTTATATCATGAGCTGTCGGTACGTCGTCAAATTAATGCAGAAGGTAAGTCAGACTATTTTATCAACGGTACGCGCTGCCGTCGACGTGATGTGGTCGATGTATTTTTGGGGACAGGTCTTGGTCCGCGTAGTTATTCGGTGATTCAGCAGGGTATGATTGGACGTATTGTTGACTCAAGTCCGCTACAGCTGCGTGAGTTTATTGAAGAGGCAGCAGGCGTGTCACGCTATCAGGCGCGCCGTGAAGAGACGCAGAAAAAGCTGTTAAAAACTCGTGAGAATCTTGAGCGGTTAACAGATATTGAGTCAGAGCTGACTAAGCAGAAACAAAAATTAGCCAAGCAGGCAGAAAGTGCTAATGAATATCAGCAGGCCAAAGAGTCGCTTGAAGCCGTCAAAGAGCAGCTAGCAACCTATCAATTATATCAAGCCAAAGCTGCTCAAATGCAGCACAAGGCAGAGCAAGAGCGATTAACCAAAACGCTTGAGGTACAGCAAGCAGAGGATACTAAACTGAAGCAAAAACTGGCGAAAGTCAGCGCACAGCTAGCAGAAGAGCAGTGGCTCAAGGATGAAGCGCGCGATAAGTTGCATGGACAGGACATGCAGCGTCAGCAAGTCGAGCATCGTCTGAAAGAGCTACAATCAACACTGAGTCAGCTTGATGGCAGGCTGCAAGGTAATCAAGATAGGCAAAAAAAAATACAAGCCAGTATTACAACCACTGAGCAGGATAATCAAGCTCAAAATGAGACTCTAGCACGTCTAAGCCCAGAGCTTGAAGCTCTACAAACAAAGCAGCAGCAAACACAGGCGAAATATGCACCACTGCAATCGGCTTGGGAAGCAATCAATACCAAAGTCGCTAAGATTGAAGCAGATAAGCGTGAAGCTGAGCAGCGACTGGCATTAGACAAACAGTCTCAATCACGTCTGACATTGGACTTATCAAAGTGGCAGAATAAAGACAAGCTGTGGCGGCAAGAAGCCACCAAGTGGGGCATAGCCTCAACGATTACGCAGGGAGACTCATCACACCAGCAGCAGGATAAGGGCCGCTCGCTAGCCAATGAAATTGCCCATATTAATGCCGAGCTTAAAGGCTTGGATAAGCAGCAAGACTCGATTGAGGAGCAGTTAGAAACAGAGCAGCCGGTCTTTAATCAGTTAAAACAGTCACTGGGTGAGCAGCAGAAGCAACTGGCTCAATTAGAGAAGCAGCATGCCAGTTTGATGGCAGAATACGACACACTACATGCCATCGTACATCCCAAAAAGCAGGCAAAAACAGAACAGCCTACTGCATCTAAAGAATCTGTAACGGCTGATAGTAAAGCGTCGATACCAAAGGTATTAGAGAAACTGTCGCCACTGCATGAACAAATCAAGCTGACCAAGACAGGTGAGCAATATGCAGACAGCTTAGATAAATGGTTAGCATTTTGGCTAGATACTCGAGTGTTACCAGTAGCTAATGCTGATGCAAGTGCGCAAGATAATGAGTGTGCTAGCTTGTTACAAAACCTATTGTCTGATGAGTCATTAAATCAGTCTGCTGCTAAAGAGGCGACATCGAAACCTAATAGCGTATTTTTTGAAAACAAAACGGGTTTAACTTCAGAGAATAATCAAGAGAACCTGCCACCCAATCTTATTGCGTTATCAGAACTGATAGCTGCACCCAAATTGATAATTTGGCAGCAGGCATATTTGTATGTTGAGCAATCAGACTCAGAAAATAATACAGAGACTGATTCAACACCTAATAAAATAGCCAACTTGTTAGAGCTGTTGCCTAAACATGCGGTTATCTTGACCCAGTCTGAATGGTTTATTAGTCATATCGGCGCTGTTCATTTAAGCAAGTTAAATGCAGGTGCGCCAAATGAATCCTTTTTAAGCGTACGCTTACAGCAGCAACAGCGTCTGGGAGAACTAGAAAATAGCTTAAACGAGATAGAAGAGGCAATTGAGCAGCTAAATAAAGCCATTAAAGCCGATAGCAGTAAGCACGAGCAATTGTCAGTGGTGATGGAGGAGCTGTCAGCACAACTGTCTGCTTTAACTCATAAGCGTCATGATTTGCAGCAGCAGCGAGTGACGTTAACTGCCAAGCAAGAGCGACAAGACAGTGAGCAGCAGCGGCTAGGTGCACAGCGAGAGGAGCTTGATACAGAGCATCAAGAAATTGAGCAGGCATTAGCGCAATTAACCCAGAAAATGAGCGAAGACACTCAGTATTTAGAAACGCTAATGCCAAACTTAGAGTCAGCTAAGTCAGAGCAGCAGCAGCTTGAGCAAGAGCGTCAACAGATTAGCCAGCAAGAGCGTGATGACAATGAGAAACTGCGTCAATTGCAGTTACAATATGGTCAAGCGCAGATTGCAGCGAAGCACAGTAGTGAGCAATTGACCCAGTTTAATGCCGATAAGCAGCAGCTAGAGCGTAATTATCAAAAGCTACTACAAGAGCAAGAAAAGGCTCAAGACAAGCTGCCCGCGTTAGAGACTGAGTTGAAAGCTGCGAGCACTCAGCATTATGAGCTGCAAGTGGCTCTCGATGAGCGTCAAGCGGTCATTATCACGCTTCAAGCAGAGGTCAATGACTATCAAGCCAAACGAGGTGTTTTGGCGTCGGAGCTGCAGCAGATTCAGGACACATTGGCACAAACTGCGACTCAGGTCGCTATTGCTAATGAGCGTATTCATGAGGTCAGTGAGCGGTTAAAGGTGTTAAATGCTGAGGTTAGCCCTTCGGTATTGTTGACTGATTATATTACGTATGGGCGCTGCGTATCAGAAACCAAACAACAAAAGCTGCAAGCAGAAGAAAGCCGGTTAACTGCCAAGCTTGATAATATGGGCCCAGTGAACCTTGCCGCTGCAGCAGAGCTTGCTGCCGTTGACGAAAGACTGTTGCCGCTTGAGCAGCAAATTAATGATATTACTGCCAGTATGGACACATTAACCGATGCCATTGCCTCTATCGATAGCAAAACCAAAACACTGTTCTTGGACACGTTAGATTCTGTCAATGAGTCATTAACCCGTTTGTTTACCAAGGTGTTTGGTGGTGGGCAGGCAAGCCTTACTTTGGTTAAACAAGAGGGTCTTGAGAAAAGTGAACAGTGGCGAGCTGGGCTTGAGCTGATGGCACAGCCAAAGGGTAAGAAAAACAGTCGCCTTGCGGTATTATCAGGTGGTGAAAAAACACTCACTGCACTGAGTCTAATATTTGCCATCTTCAAACAACATCCTGCGCCATTTTGTGTTCTGGATGAGGTTGATGCACCACTTGATGATGCCAACGTCGCCAGATTTACCAACTTAATTGCTGATCTGGCTGATGATGTACAGTTTGTGTTTATCAGTCATAACAAATTGGCGATGCAAATTGCCGATGAGCTCAAGGGTATTACCATGCCGCAAGCAGGTATCTCAACCTTAGTTAGTGTGAGCTTAGAGGAAGCGGAGCGTTACTTAGAGCCAACTGCGTAGCCGATTAATGTGGTAAATATACTTTTTTTAAATGAACCGCTTGTATAAAAGTTGCTGAGACCGCTTTCGGACTGATGACGAGCGCGGTTAAGCGTGCTAGACTAATAGCGTTTTTTTCTATCTTAATTTTAGGACACGCATGCCATGACCACCGTACAATATATTTTAATTATTATCGCTATTGTCATTATGGTGGTCGGTCTGTACATGATAATTCGTGGAATTTTGAATCGTAAAAAGAACACTGCGCACAAGGCGGTGCATTACGATAAAAATGGTATCCCTATTATTCCTCGTCATGAGCGTGAATTGGTTAAAGACACCAATTTGGATGAGGCAATCGAGGGTGAGACCACCATTACCCCAGACCGCGACCATCTTAAACCTGTTATTGAAGAGGCGCCATATGATGCGCCTCTAGAGCAGGCAAACCCTGCAGATTTAGTACATACAGCCAGTAATACGGCTGAGCAGCCGGCATCAACAGCCCCTGAGTCATGGCAGCAGCCAGTCGCAATGCAGAACTCAGAGCAGTCGCAATTTGAAACAGATTCAACTGCTTTACTAGATGAGCATGACAGTGAAGATGATTTGTTCTCAAATTTAGCTTCAGCGACTGAAAGCTTAATGCCAATTATTGAAACGGCGCCTGAGCCTGGATTTAGCGAAAACAGCCCGATGCTTGATAGACATCTATTGGCAGAGGCGGATCAAGATCAAAACAGCCCGCTTAACCATGCTCAAGAGAATATCAACATTACGTTAGTACCTAAAGATCCAATGCAAGCAATCCTAGGTAAAACGGTATTGTCCTTGGTCACTCAGTATGGTTTAAAATACGGTGCTATGAATATGTTCCACCGTTATGAGACCAAAGATGGTGACGGTATCTTATGGTTTAGTATGATGGGAATCACCGAAGAGGGTATTGCACCGTTTGATTTGAACCTATTACCAACTTCTAAGTTTCAAGGTCTAGTGTTGTTTTTATCACTGCCACATCCAAAAGCGACTCAAGGCTTTGATAGTATGATGAGTGTGGTAAATCTTATTTCTAATGAATTTGATTTGCTGGTATTAGATGAGAATAACGAAGTGCTGACTCGGGAACGTCGTCAACAACTGCGTACACAAGTACAAGAGTATCAAGCTTCTATACGTTAGTATGGGCCTATTTAGTATGGGCTTATACTGTGTGACTTATAACAAAAAACCGTGCTATTAAGCACGGTTTTTTATTGTCTATTAAGCTATTTATAGTGAATCGGATACTAGCCAAGTTTATTGACTAAATGTAGCGGTAAAACCTTCATCGCTTTACCAATAAATAACCATGGCATAGCTGGCACACAGGCCTCATCAACACCTGATTCAATCGCCGCAACCAGTGCATTACTACCGGTCTGCTCATCGACTTCAAACGGCAGCTTTGGTGCGCCCTCATTAATCTCAGTACGAATATAGCCCGGATAAATAGTGGTCACATTAATCGGTAGATTATCCGCAATCATTTCCGCACGAATACCCTCAGCAAGATGGGCAAGACCGGCTTTACTGGCTGCGTAAACAGTAAGGTGTTTGGGTAGACCGCGCATGGCTGACATACTTGAGATAGCAACTAGGTGACCATGATTTTGCTCACGGAATATCTCCATCGCTGCCTCGCATTGGGCTAAGGCAGAGATAAAGTTGATTTCTGCTGTTTTGCGATTGATGTTAAAACGACCAGTGCCCACACGGCGACCAGCACCAACACCTGCATTCACAATAACGCGGTCAATGGTATTAAAGGTGCTCTGGAAGTCTTTGAATACGCTAAAGACAGCATCATAATCGCAGACATCGAGCGCTCTAAATTCAACACGAATGTCTGGGCTATCGGCTAATATTTGCGTTTTCAAGGCTTCTAGTCGATCTGTGCGGCGAGCACAGATAGCTAAGTTATAGCCCAGTTTTGCAAAGCCTTTGGCCATACCAGCGCCAATACCCGAACTGGCACCGGTGATGAGGACGGTTTTGTTTTTACCTACTTTGCGCTTGGTTAAGTCGTCTAAATCTTTGCTTGAAAGCAGTAGCTTTTTGGTTTCATCTACTTTGGTTTGTAGACCTCCCTTTAAGCTGTTTTGTAGGCTGCTAAATAATGAGCTCTTCATAAATATCCTTATAAGATGAAATAGTACTCAGTCGTTAAGAGTGTTTAGTATTAATGGTTTAAGCTTAGTGCCAAGTGATAAACTTTTGACCGGCTTGGTATAAATGACTGTGTTCGTTTAATGATAATAATCGCGGCTTGTTATCTTTTAGCACGACCGAGGTAACACCGGTATTAATTAATCTACGGTTAATTTGATACGCAGTTTGGCTACCTTGACCAAGCAGGCCTGCCACTATCGCAGCAATCACACCACCGGAGGTAAAGATGAGTACCGTCTCTAGCTGCTGGCTTTGTGCGTAGTCGCTAATTTTAGTCAGGGCATTCTGTACACGTTGATTAAAATCAGACCAACTTTCGATATAGTCTGCATCATGCTTACCTGAATGCCAACGAAGCATCGCTTCATTAAACAGCTCTGCCAAACGCAGTTTGGGAACAGGCGCATCAGCAATGGCAGTCATCACCCCAAATTCGGTTGCAAAACTGGGATCATATTTAATAAACACATCGGTATGATTAAATTCGTTTAGCTCTTCAATGGTTGTTGGCGTAGATAATGATAATTCTGAATCATTACCCGTCTGATACGCTGTCAAAAAATGCGCTGCAGAATCTTGTTGACGCACCAAAGAGCCCGTAATGATGGCATCAATTTGACGCTCTGCTTGTGCGTACTGTGTACCCAGTAAAGCCGCTTGCTTGGTACCCAGTTCTGATAGCTTATCGTAATTTTTTTGACCAAATGAGGCTTGTCCGTGTCTGGCAAAAAGTAAGGTTGTCATAATGTCCTATTGTGTTTATTCAAATGATAATCAGCCTAGCTTGGTATCCGTAAAAGCTGGTAGTTCTACGGACACCAAAGGTTATTGTTGACCTATTTTGCCATAGTTTGATGATAACCAGTACGCTGATAGTGCGTTGTTTCAGTGACTGTATAGAGAATCAACAGCACCTCTAACCACTGACTATTTCAAGAATTTAAAGCCCAGTACTTTTTGAGTTATATTCGCGACCGGTGCAGGCAGTCTATTGCTATCTACCAACTTGGCTGCTTCATGTTTCGCAATTAGCTTTAACGTACGAGCGTGAATGGCATGCGTAATTACCCAAAAATTCTTAAAGGCTTTGTTATCCGTTTGCTTGTGGTAATAACGGTAATAAATTTGCTGAGCGATACCGGCCAAACGGAACAGACCAAATACTTCGTAAAAGGTCCAATTATCGGTGGTCAAGCCGGTCTTGTCTAAATAGTAATCAACTACCTCATCGCGGGTCATCATACCTTTTAAATGGGTTGGTTGACGACGTGATTGACGCATAATAATATTGTCATCGCGCTGTACCCAGTAGGCAAGGGCGCCGCCTAAATCCATCAATGGGTCGCCTAAAGTCGCCATTTCCCAATCAAGCACACCAATGACCGATGTTGGGCTCTCAGGGTCCAATACCACGTTATCAAAACGCCAATCATTGTGAATCACACAGGTATGGCTGTCTTGAGGTAGGTTACGCTTTAACCACTGGCGCACAAGATAGAAGCTAGGCACATTTGGTGTTTTTGCCTTGGTATAACGGCGCTCCCAACCCAGTACTTGACGCTCACAATAGCCCTCGCCTTTACCAAGCGCATTTAACTCTGGGTTATGTTGATAGTCGATTTGATGCAGTTCAATCAGCGCATCTATCACATTAGTACACAGGGTACGAACCTCGGACTCATCTAACTTTAATTCTTTAGGTAAGTTGGCACGAGGGATAATGCCGATAAGACGCTCCATGACATAAAAGTCGCAGCCAATGACCGACTCATCAGTACATAGGGCAATCATCTCAGGCACATAAGGGTAGTCGTTAGTCAGTGCTTGCTGGATTTTAAATTCACGAACCATGTCATGCGCTGATTTGGCTTTGGTGCCGGTAGGTGGGCGGCGTAGAATTAAGTCTCGATTGTCATAGTGCAGACAGTAGGTCCAGTTAGAGGCGCCACCAGAGAACTGAGTAACCTCAGCCGACCCTTGGACATCGACATCTTGCGACTTTAGCCATTCAGTGACAGCGTCACTATCTAATTTTTCGGTTTCTCTCACTGCTGTTGGTTTGTCGATGACCGTATTATTAGCAGCGTCTTTGGCAGTATTTTGATTAGACTGTTGAGGGGTGCTCATAAAAATCCTTTTTATAGGCAAAATTAAATAAATAGGTAATCAGGATATCAGGGTTAAACCATTAATCTCTAAAACTCCCTACCTTCTATTTAAAGAAGATAGGAAGGGTTTAATTGAGTTATAGTCTTAGCCAAACTAAAGAGCTACAGCGTTAACCTCACTAAGCCTACTAGAGTAGTACTTGCACTCGGTTGCCTTGTATCTCATTTAGTTGCCTATGACTATACGAGATACTTTATTTTGATTTAGGCTTTGAGTAACCGTGCTTTTTAAGCTCTAACTTGGCAATCATACCTTTATGAACTTCATCCGGGCCATCTGCTAGGCGCAAGCTGCGTGCTTGAGCATAAAAGGCCGGCAATATCGTATCCTGACACACGCCCATACCGCCATGAATTTGCATCGCCATATCGACCACTTCTTGTAGCACATTTGGCGCAACCACTTTAATAGCCGATATTTCGGTTAATGCTTCCATCACGCCTTGTGTATCAATTTTTTCGGCAGCATGGAGTGTTAGCAGTCGGGCTTGGTCAATTTTGATACGTGCTTCAGCGATGCGTTCCATATTGCCGCCTAGCATCATAATCTTTTTGCCAAAGGCTCTACGGTCCATGGCACGGTGCACAGCAAGTTCTAGCGCTTTCTCAGCAGCGCCTATACAGCGCATGCAGTGGTGAATACGTCCAGGACCTAGGCGACCTTGTGCGATAAAAAAGCCCATACCCGGTCCACCAATAAAGTTGCTCACCGGCACGCGTACGTTTTCAAATAGTACTTCGCCATGACCATGCGGCGCATCGTAATCACCGAATACTCGAAGCATACGCTGAATTTTAACGCCTTCGGTTTTGATGGGCACTAATACCATAGAGTGCTGTTGATGGCGGCTTTTGGTCTCATCAGGGGTATGTGCCATAAAGATAATGAAATCAACGTCAGGGTCGCCCAAACCAGATGACCACCATTTACGGCCATTTAATACAATCTCATCACCCTCCACGATGGCAGTGGCTTCCATATTAGTGGCATCACTTGATGCAACATTGGGTTCGGTCATACAGAATACAGAGCGAGTTTTACCCTCTAATAAAGGCTTTAAGAAACGCTCTTTTTGCGCTGTACTACCAAAGCGCCATAACAGCTCCATATTGCCACTGTCAGGAGCATTACAGTTGAAGATATTTGGCGCAATTAAGCTACGGCCGGTTAGCTCTGCAATAGGGGCGTAATCGGTAACAGATAAGCCTGCGCCAAGCTCATCATCGGGTAAAAATAGATTCCAAAGTCCGGCGTCTTTGGCCTTTTGACGTAGCCTGTAATATTCTTCAGGCCATTTCCACTGAGTCCAATCGCCATGATTGTTTGCTTCGTGGCTGGCTTTGATAAGGTCGGCTTCAATAGGTTCGATTTCTGTTTCGATGAAATCTTTGACGCGATTATAAAACGCTTGTCCGTGAGAACTGATGTTATGCATCATAAAATCCTTTTTATGCGAGGGGAGTGGTTGATAAATTAATCAATCAACTGATCAATAACAGTATGACTGAAAGTGTTTATTGTTTCTATTAATTATTTTTCACTATTAATAAATGGGATTTTCACTGTAATCCATTTGTTTTGTGTGGATTAAGATAATTAAACACTTGTTTAGTTTATCACTAATCGCTTTCTGTTTATGTCACTCTATTGACTGATTGGTGTTCCATTTGATTCGTTTTATACATAGATGATTCTACAGATGAGTGTGAAGCGTATCAACAGTGAATGGCGTATTATTGAGTGTTTTTATCTCGGCAAGCACAGCTCAAAATTGCTATTATATTATCAACAAAATCTTTGATTAAATCGCAAATAAAGCGCAGAAAAATGCAAATAAAATAAGGCGAATACCATGACTCAGACTGCAGACAATCATAACCACTCAACCTGTGATGCGCAGCAAATTATTGCCAAAATGCGTACCTTAATTAATGAGGTACGCAAGCATAATAATGCCTATTACGTCATGGATGAGCCAACGATTAGTGATAACGAATATGATCAGTTGAGGCTGAGTCTGATTGAGCTTGAAGAGCGTTATCCAGAATTAACACAGTCCGATAGCCCGACTGCGAGCGTAGGTGATGACCCATTGCCGTCATTCTCGCAAGTGGAGCATGACATTCCAATGCTGTCGCTGGGTAACGTCTTTAATTATGATGATTTGAAAGAGTTTATGCGCCGTGTCAATGATCGCCTAAGTAATGCCGACCAAAACCCTAAATATGAAATAGAGATGAAGCTTGATGGCTTGGCAGTATCGCTTAAATATCACAATGGTGAGTTTGTGCGCGGCGTGACCCGAGGTGATGGTCAGACTGGCGAAGATATTACCCAAAACGTGAAAACCATTAATAATATCCCATTAGTGATAGAAGTCGCGCGTGATATCGATGTGCTTGAGGTGCGCGGTGAGGTGTTAATGCCCAAAGCTGGCTTTAAACGTCTTAATCGTTTGGCTGAAGAAAACGGTGATAAAACCTTTGCTAATCCGCGTAATGCAGCAGCAGGTAGCCTTCGTCAATTAGACCCAGCCGTGGCGGCCAGTCGTCCGCTAGCATTTTATGCGTATTCGGTAAACCAAGGATTGCCAGAGGACATTACTTTGCAATCGGGTGCCTTAAATTGGCTGCAAGAGATTGGCTTTACGGTAAGCCGCTTTAAGATAGTGGATACGTCAGAGCAGGTTCAAGAATATTATGAGTCAATGATTGAAGAGCGGACAGATTTGGCGTTTGAAATTGATGGCATGGTCATTAAAGTCGATGACTTGACATTGCAAAATCAGTTGGGTGCGTTATCTCGTGAGCCACGTTGGGCGACAGCTTACAAATTCCCTGCCGAAACAGTGATGACAAAACTGAATAGCATCGAATGGCAAGTGGGGCGTACCGGACAGATTACTCCTGTTGGTAAGCTTGAGCCAGTGCAAGTGGGCGGCGTGACTGTCAGTAATGTGACTTTGCATAACTTTGGTGAGATTCAGCGTCTTGATGTGCGTGCCGGCGATACGGTCAGCGTGCATCGTGCGGGTGATGTGATTCCTAAAGTAACCCGTGTTTGGCATGATTTGCGTCCAGAAAATACTCAGCCGGTGACTTTGCCGACCAATTGCCCCGTGTGTGATTCTCCCGTAGTGTTGCCCGAAGGCGAGGCATTGGCACGTTGTTCTGGCGGGCTGTTTTGTCCTGCACAGCAGCAGGAAGCGTTGATTCACTTTGTGTCGCGTAAAGCGATGGATATTGATGGGCTAGGTGAACGCTGGTTAATTAGCTTCTTTGAGCATGGCATCGTCAAAACCGTGGCAGATATTTACCATTTAAATGAACATCAAGATGAGTTGATTAACTTTGAAAAATTGGGTGAGAAGTCGGTCAGCAATATACTTAGTGCTATCGAGGACAGTAAGGACACCACGTTATCGCGCTTTATTTATGCCCTTGGCATCCGCGGTGTGGGTGAAACCACGGCACAGAACTTGGCTCAAGAGTTTGGTGATTTGCCCGCATTAATGCAAGCAAGTATTGAGGATTTGCTGGCCACTCAGGATATTGGCACCATTACCGCTGAGCTGATTTATGACTTCTTCCGCGCTGAGCATAATCTTGAGGTGATTGAGGCGCTGCAAAAAGCGGGTGTACATTGGGAGCCTGTTGAACAAGTGGTGTCTGATAATCTGCCGCTAGATGGTCAAACGTGGGTCATTACCGGTACGCTGGTTAATAGTGGCATGGCACGCGATGAGGCCAAAGCCAAGCTACAGGCGCTTGGTGCGAAAGTATCTGGTAGCGTCTCTGCAAAAACCTCAGCGTTGCTGGCAGGTGAGAAGGCGGGATCTAAATTGACTAAAGCTGAGAAGCTTGGCGTACGTGTGGTATTAGAGGATGAGTTTTTGGAGATGATTGCGGAGTAGGGCAGGCGTTTCGCTCTACCTAATTAAAAGACAAAAAATAAAGAGACTGGCCTCATCATTCAATTATTCACCTTGCTTTAAACGAGTGGGTGCATCCTTTATGTGACTGGCAGGCTCGTGGCGAAAGGCTAAACTGGTGATATTTAACCAGTAAGAACAGATATAGCGAAACATGGTTTTGTTAGCTTGCAGGATATTCGATGCGTTCGAGTAATGTAGAAACTTTGGTTAATACAAAAGCGATGACTGGTTTTGTGTGAGGGACGAGCACTGCTTAAGTCTTTAAAGAGCGCCTACCTAAAAGCCGCATATTTCTCCCTTTCAAAAGAACATCGAGGCTAAGGCCAGTCTTGTTGTTCTTTTTTCTTTATTAGAGCCGCTAATTGACTCATTTAATTAAAGTTTTGATCTGAGAAAAGTGCGTCTAAAGCTAGGCAAAACAAAGTCTGATTTTTGATTGATAAACTCAATCAATTTAATAACACGCATCGCCTATAATAGCGTTATGATAAAGGGGCAGGTCGCCGTATTGAGGTGACCTATAAGCCCCGTTTTTAGTGGCTGTTTTTCATTAACCTATTTACCCAGCTTGAAGGCTTGGTTGCAAGGATATTTTATGCAATACGACGTTATTGTTATCGGTTCAGGGATGGTGGGTACCTCAATTGCGTGGCATCTACAAAAAAATAATTCCCAAGTTTTGTTATTGGATAAAAAAGCACCCGGTGAAGAGACCTCTTACGGTAACGCAGGTTTGATTCAGCGTGAGGCCGTGTATCCGAAGCCTTTCCCAAGGCATGTTGGTGAGATTTTGAGAGTATTACCGAATACCAGTACCGATATCCGTTATCGCTGGTCGGCTATTTTTAATTACCAAAGCGCGTTATACAAATATTGGACCAGCTCTGCCAAATCTAGAATTGGTAAAATTCAAGACGAGTGGGCGACCTTAATTGAGCATTGCACCAGTGAGCATGCGGTGATGATTGAAGCGTCCGGTGCTGATGATCTAGTACGTAAAGATGGCTGGTTCGAATTATATCGTCATCAAGATAAGTTTAATGAGGCGCAGCAGCTTGCGAAACGTGCCGAGCAAAAAGGTGTCAAACACAGCATTTTGACCCCAGAAGAGTTAAAAGAGCGTGAGCCCAATGTCGACTTTTCAGAGTTTATTGGTGGGATTCATTGGCAGAATTCTTGGCAAGTCAAAAACCCAAGCCGCTTAGTAAAAACCTATGCCAAAAGCTTTGAGACCATGAATGGTGAAGTCAAGCAAGCGACGGTTAAAGAGCTGAATAAAGCAGAAGATGGCAGCTGGCAAGTGGTGGTCGAAATTAATGATTCACAGTCGGGCGCTCAGACCCAAACCTTTACCAGTACTCATGTGGTGATTGCCGCCGGTCCTTGGTCGACACAACTGACGCAGCCGCTAGGTTATAAGTTCCCATTATTTCCAATGCGCGGCTACCATCAACACTTCAAGGTGAGCGAGGGCAATCGTATTGGTCACAGCTTATTCGATGCCGAAAAAGGCTATTTGATGGGGCCGATGGATCAAGGTATCCGTATTACTACTGGCGCTGAGATGACCACCATTGATGCACCCAAAAATGTGAAGCAGCTTGAAGCAGTATTGAAGATTGCCAAAAGAGTCTTGCCTTTAGAGGATGCGGTGGAGTCGGAGCCTTGGCACGGGTCAAGACCGTGCATGGCTGATATGAAGCCCATTATCGGGCCTGCAGCCAATCATGATAAGTTATGGTTTGCTTTTGGTCATGCGCATCAAGGCTTTACCTTAGGCCCTGCGACAGGCCGTTTGGTAGAAGAGATGATTCATGAGAAGCCACTTTATATTGATGCTACGCCATTTAGTTGTGAACGCTTTATGCGTTAATTGCTTGATCGGCAAATATTTAACAATATAAATAATTTAAACGTTTAATAAAGAGACCTTAGATGCAAAAATTACACAGCAATCAGCGCATGAGCAAAATCGTTATCCATAACTACACCATCTATTTATGTGGTCAAGTAGGGAATGCTGAAGATGATATCTCGGCACAAACCTTAACCTGCCTTGAAAAAATCAAAGCGCTGTTAGAAGAAGTAGGCAGTGACAAATCCAAAATCTTATCAACCACAGTCTGGCTAAAAGATATGTCAGACTTCGCAGAGATGAATGCAGTATGGGATGAATGGTTTAGCGATGTGACACCGCCAGCACGTGCCTGTGGTCAAGCAGCACTAGCACGCCCAGAGCTATTGGTTGAGATGATTGTGATTGCAGCCGTTTGATGGTTAATCGGATAATTAACGATGACAACATGCATGCTATTAACGGTTAGACTGAATATTTAATCAAAAAATAGCGCAAAAAAAGACAGCCCACTGGCTGTCTTTTTTAGTGTGTACTCAATATATAGTCAATCTATTTAGCCTCTGATTCTGGAGCCGCGTTATCAGCAGATTGCTCAGTTTGCGCTTTAGGCGGCGGCTCGGAGGTAATCTCTATCGGCAACGTCAAGCCATGTGCGAACTTGTGGGCAATCACATAATCAAACTGACTGGGTGTGACATTGGGTGTGGTATACACAATCAGTTGGGCATCCTTTTCAGAATACGTATGCGACAAATAGCTGTCACCCAATTGATTGAGCAGCTTCTCCATAGGCTCGTTACTGGCCATACCGACGGTCAAGCTATGGCGTGCTTGCTCCGCAGAGATGCCGGAAAACTTAGCTTGTGATTGCACAGAAGCACTATCAAGCTCAAACGGATAATTAAAGCTGTCTGGATCAACAGGCTTAACACCCGAATCAATCGCTTGCCAATTAATTGTCAGCGGCTTATCCCGTGTAGACTCCAGTTGTACGTCTTCGATATCTGCCATGTCATGCGTTGACGCAGCGGTATCGTCAGTCGTCTCGCTTGTCTGGGCAGTATTCTCTTCAACGACTGCCTCCGAAACGGCTTCACTGTCATCACTCGATGTACTGGTCTTTTGCTCACAAGCAGATAGAGACAATAGAGCCATGCAAAGGCTCGATAGCATGAGCTCTGAACGAATAGTTCGCTTTTTTGAGCTGATGGGGTATAAATCTGTCATTAAGGCATATCCAAAAGATAAAAGCTTAGTTTAATGCATCCGCTAATTCAACCAGTTTAATAAACTCACGGCGGCTACCGGTACTATCGGCTGGGCTATTTATACCAGATTTGGCCAATTGTGCGACGTCGGTATAGCTTAGATTGTTGACGTATTTACTGTTTGAGAGTAGTTGACCGTAGCCTGCGACTGCCATAGCAAATTGCGTATCGCTCGACGCTTGAGTAACTTTATTGGCAATCGGGAAGGTGAGTAATTTTGAGGTGTCACCATTAGGCGCTTTATAACGAATTTTTAGGAATCCAAGCTCGTTTAGATTGCTGCCTTTGGTCACAAGCTTTTGATAACGGCTGTCATCTAATAAGCCTTTGTTGCCGACTGGGGTGATTTCAAATAAGGCCACTACAGATTTACCCGCACCCAACTCACCGGCATCGACTTTGTCATTATTAAAATCTTCTTTAGCCAATACACGGTTTTCATAACCGATTAAACGCCATTCAGAGACGGTTGCAGGGTTAAATTCTACTTGGATTTTAACGTCTTTGGCCACGGTATTAAAGGTTGATGACATCTCATCAATAAGCACTTTTTTGGCTTCGGACAAGCTATCAATATAGCTGTAATTACCGTTACCATTGTCCGCCACTTGCTCCATCATATGATCATTATAATTGCCTTGACCAAAGCCAAGCGTCGATAATGAGATGCCTTTGTCACGGTTATTGCGGATAATCTCAAGCATGTCATCGACGCTTGAGACACCGACATTAAAGTCGCCATCAGTGAGCATCAAGATACGGTTAATACCTTTAGGCTTAAAGCTTTTCTCTGCTTGTTGATAAGCAACTTTGATGGCTGCTTCACCATTGGTTGAACCGCCTGCATCTAAATTATCAATAGCATTAAGAATCTTTTGGGTGTCACTACCTGAGGTCGGCGGTAGAACCACTTCGGTGTTGCCGGCATAAGTGACTAAGGTGATGGTGTCTTGCGGCCGCAGCTGCTTGGTTAGCATTTTTAAACTGGCTTTGGCCAATTGTAGCTTGTCGCTTGCTGACATAGAACCTGAAACATCGACCATAAATACTAAGTTGGCAGGGGGTTGCTGCTGTGCGCTAAGGATGTCTTCGGCTTTAATACCGACTTTGATAATGTTATTGGTCGGATGCCACGGCGATTTCACCACCTCAGTACTCACTAAAAATGGCGCATTTGCCTGTTTTTTGGCACGACTAAAATCATAATTAAAATAGTTAATTAGCTCTTCAACGCGAACGGCATCAGCGGGCGGTAAACTGCCATTGTTTAAAAAGCGGCGTGTGTTGGCATAACTGCCCGTATCGGTATCAATACTTAATGTCGCAAAAGCTTGCTCACGAGTAGATTTGACGGCATTACGCTCAATATCTGCATAGTTCTCATTACTTTTCGGTACCATACTAGGCGCAGGCGCACGAGAGCTGGTAATCATAGCGGCAGGCGCTTGTTTGGCCATTGCCATATCGCTTGAGCTTTCAACCACGATAACAGGCATAGCCTCAGCAGGCTCTGCAGCAGCAACTTCTATGTTTTCAGTAACAGGAGGCGATACCACTTGTTGTCCCTGACTACACGCACTCAATATTGCTAGGCTCAGCACACTGACAGTAGTGGCAAAAATAGGGTGCATAGCCACTGCATTATGATTATTGGTCACTGGTCTTTTATTCTGTAAAGATACCGACATAAAAAATCCTTGCTGAAAGCGATAAAGTATTTAGTTGAATTAAATTGATTATAAAGGATTAATAGACTCTATGGTAGTGAAGGAGACCCAAGATTAGGTTGGATTTAGAGTAATATGCATCGCTACTTACAATCGTAATATGGTTTTCATCAGATTAAACGATACACTAAGGCTAAATAGATGTGGTCTACTTCATAATACATAGCAGCAGTTATAGCCCTTTGAACTTGCTTATACCGTGTTTAAGCCTGTGAATGTGCTTGCTAATTAAAAAAGCCAGACCATCGAATAAACAGATTTTATACCCTGATAGCGCAGTATCTTTTATATGAGTCGCTCAAATGACTGATAACACATAAAAAGGTGGGTGCTAGCTGTTGAGGTTATTAAGGAGATTTTATGGCAGGTGGTAGTTTATTGTTGCTACTCGACGATATTAGTTTACTTATGGACGATGTGGCGGTGATGACCAAGGTAGCGGCTAAAAAAACAGCCGGCGTCCTAGGTGATGATTTAGCATTGAACGCAGAGCAGGTCACGGGCGTTAAGCCAAGCCGTGAGTTACCCGTTGTCTGGGCAGTAGCGAAAGGCTCGTTTATAAATAAGCTTATTTTAGTGCCCGCGGCATTACTGATCAGCTACTTTATTCCTTGGTTGATTACGCCTTTACTGATGCTTGGGGGCTTGTTTTTGTCCTATGAGGGCGCTGAAAAAGTGGTGCATAAGTTTTGGCCAAAACTATTGCCGCATGATGAAGAGCATGAAGCCCGAAAAGCGGCAAATGCGGATGAGTCTGTCGATTTAGTGGCATTAGAGAAGAAAAAGGTAAAGGGTGCAATTCGTACCGATTTTATCTTGTCAGCTGAGATTGTGGTTATTGGTTTGGGTACCTTGACTGCCGCAAGTATGGTTAATAAGACCATTGTACTGTCTGTTTTAGCCATTGGCGTGACCATTGGTATTTATGGCTTAGTTGCTGGTATCGTTAAAATTGACGATGTGGGTTTGCATCTGATACAAAAGCCGGGTGCTAGCAATACCACCAAAAAGTTTGGTGAGTTCTTATTATCTGCAGCGCCTAAGCTAATGAAATTTTTATCTATTGTGGGTACTATTGCGATGTTCTTGGTCGGTGGCGGTATCATTGTGCACGGTATCAGTTATTTACATCATGCGGTAGAAGATATTTCTCATTTAGCGGGTATCTTTGAAGGTGTTTCTAATACCTTATTAAATGGTCTTGTTGGTCTGATTATTGGTGTGATTGTTTTGGCTATCGTGACAGGTATCAATAAGGTACGCGGACAGCACTAATTTAAGGTATTGGGTTAAGCTGATTAGTTCAGATACCCGTTTAATATAAAGTCAATTATGACCTAGTATAATTTAGAGCAATACTCTTAAAAGACCATACGGAAAAGACAATAAAAAAGCGCCCCTGCTATCTATAGTAGGGGCGCTTTTTATTACAACTATTAATATTTTATAGCGTTAAGACAATACGCTAGCTCTCGCCGTCTTGATCTTTGCTATCATTTGACGCAGGCTTCTTATTATCCTCTTTCACTTTACGAGTGCGTGCTTTAGGCACTTTAGGTGAGGTCAGATTTAATAAACCTGTTTGTGGTAATAGCTGTTCAGAGATATTCTCAATCATACTCTTATACGTCTCGATACTGGTCTTATTCGACGTATTGGCGCTTTGTTGAGTTTCAGCTTGAGTCGCCGTTTCGGCTATTTGCTGCTCAGCATCAACATGCGTGTGCGGCTCATGCAAACGCTCTTCGTTTTCCTCACTGATCGCATCTGCTTGCGGCTCATTGGCTAATACATCTGCTGGGTGCTCAGTGATGTCGCTATCTGTAATATGCAAGCTAGGCTCAGAGGTAACAGTAGTACTATTGCCACCCTCTACAGACTGAGCCACTGATACTAAGACGCTCCAAGGTTGACGTAGCGCTTTTAAGAAAGCCGCTTCGGTTTGACCTGACGCAATGATGTCAAGACCTTCTTGTCCCAATACCTTACCGACGAAGTTACCAACATTGAGCTTTAGCAAATCTGCCATGGCCTGTGCCGGCGACTTTTCATTGCTGTCAGATGCTGCTACTGCTGGTTTAGAAGCTTCCGTAGTTTGAGTTGCTTCACCCTGCTTAGATGCTACCTCACTTGACGTAGTATCAGTTGATTCAGCCGCTTGAGTATCAGGCTTAGACTCTACCGCTGGCGGCGGCGTATAGTCAGGATGCTGACCACGTGGATCATTGGCCGCGCGTGCACCGATAGGTGTTGGTGCTACCTCGGTTTTTCCCTGATCCACATTGTGAGCCGCTACCGCTGAGGTCATCTGAGCAAAGCGCTCTAGATAGCTTGGCGATAAAGACTGATAGCCATAGTTGATAAAGCTAAACGCTTGCGGTGTCTCAGCTGCAGGGGTTTTCTGAGTTGTCACAGGTATCGTTTTGATGCCTGAAGTTTCCTTATACGCATTTAATGCCGCTAAGAAACAGGTAATCACACCATCTTTTGCTAGGCGCATACGCGGCTGAGCTAAGTGAGTGTGAATAAACTGACCCACAGAGCCGTTAATCACCGGTGCAGGTGTAGCAGCAGCTTGCTCAGCTTTAGGCGCTGTCTGCTTATTCTGCAAGGAGGCCTTAATCACACGAGGGTCGTTACTGGCTTGTCCAAACTTCTCGGCAGCCACATAGCGATCCGCAAACAGCGACTCAACATCAAAGCTAAGCGTCGCTTTGCTAGAGGTCTCATCTGCCAGTTCAGGACTGGTCTCTACTGCTTTAGCATCAGTCTCTTTAGTAACCGGCGCTTTAGCAGCAGGGGCTACTTCTGATTTGCTTTCAGATTGCTCAGATTGATGCGGTGCATCATTCGATGCCGGCTTCTCAGCGCTCTTTTCTGCTACTGGCGCCGACTCTTTAGCTGCTGTCTCTTCTTTAGGAGCAGACTTTGCTACTTCTGGTTGAGATTTAGCTTCTGTCTGCTCGGTTGATTCAACAGGCTTATCAGCGTCTGCTGATTTTTCATGAGCCTCTTTTACTGATGGCTCACCTTTGTTATCGGCTTGCTGATTTTGAGTAGAGATGTTGTCTTCCTGCTGTGCCGGCTTCTCAGATGACTCTGCTTTTTTTGCGGTGTTATCCGCTTTAGAGTCCCTTGAAACAGGCTGATTGCTCGTCTTGTCATTCTTATGCGACGTAGACTTTGAGTCATCAAGTGAGATGTGAACCACTTCAACTTCTTTTAGATGATTCTCAGCTTCCGTGACACGAAGGTTTACCTCATTTGGATCAACTTGGCGCTCGTTTTGCGAGCGATTGTTTGATCGATTTGAGCCAGACTTATTGTCCTGTCTTGAGTGACGCTCAGAGCGGCTGTCTTGTGACTGATTGTCAGACTTCTGCGGCTGCTTAGTCTCACCACGCTCTATAGCACCGCGTGATTCACGTTTGCTGTTAGGCTCGCGTTTTGGCAACTCTTTTTGTGAGTTGGTTTGGCTGTCGCTGTCTTTAGCGCCTTGATGACGATTGTCTGAACGGTTGTCAGAGCGATTATCAGGCCTTTGCGAGGTGTCAGCCGACTTGTTGTCGTCTTTATCTTGGGTGTTATTACGGCGACGATTATCAGGTCTACTACGCTCACCACGTTTGTCATTTTTGTTGTTACGGCTGCGACTGTTACGTGAGCGGCGGCGTTCTCTGTCGCTGTCACTCTCTGTATTTGAGTCGCTGTCGTTATTGGCTTTATTTTCTGGTGCTGCTGCAGGAGTTGGCGTGGTAGAAGTCAGCGCAGTGGCGCTTACTTGTCCGAAAGCACCACGGCTTTCAGCACCGCTGTTTACAATCGCCTCAATGGCTTGTGCGGCATCGGCACTGCTTACTGTTGCTGCCATTTGAGCTTGCGGCGTTGGAGCAAATAGGTTTGATAACCATGCTACAGCGGCAGGCTTAGCCTGTTCAACAGCTGTTTGATTTGGCTGAGCTGCTGCTTGTTGACTGGCAGGCGGAAGTGGTGGATTAACAATGGCACCGGTATGAGCGGTATTGCTGCCATTTTGAGTGCTGTTATTGTTAGCGGCTGTATTGATACTATTGCCAGTGGCTTTGTTGGCCGCAGTATCTTGCTGGCGAGGTTGACGCACTGGCTGCTGCTCTGGGCGATCAGATTCAGCGGTCTGCCAATCAACTTCATAGCCTAGTGAGCTGGTTTCTTGCTGTTGAGTATCGGTCACACGCTCATAACTGGCCGGCGCAAACCCTTGATGATTAAAGTGTAGATTAAAGTTTGGTGACTCAAGATGGGCATGTGGCAAGATAGTGATACGCGTACCGCTGTCTTGTTCTAGATACACAAGACTTTCACGTTTTTCGTTCAATAAGAAAGCAGCGATATCGGTTGGTACTTCAGCTTGAACTTCACCATGACGCTCTTTTAGGGCAGTCTGTTCAATCTGACGCATGATAGATAGCGACAATGAACGTAGGTCGCGAATCATGCCATTACCATGACAACGTGGACAGATATAGCCGGTTGACTCTTCTAAAGATGGACGCAGACGCTGACGGCTCATCTCCATCAAGCCAAAGCGTGAAATTTCACCAAATTGAACGCGAGCACGGTCATATTTAGTGGCTTCAACCAAACGTTTTTCGACTTCTTTTTGATGTTTGTTATCGTTCATATCAATGAAATCGATAACAATCAGGCCACCCATATCACGTAGACGCAATTGACGTGCAATCTCGTCTGCCGCTTCTAAGTTAGTGTGGTAGGCGGTCTCGGCAACGTCAGCACCTTTGGTTGATTTGGCAGAGTTGATATCAATAGAAACCAGTGCTTCGGTTTGGTCGATAACAATTGAACCACCAGATGGCAGACGTACTTCACGCTGATAAGCGGTTTCGATTTGACGTTCAACGTTAAAGCTTGAGAACATCGGTTCAAAGTCGGTATATTTACGCAGCTTATCGATTTGCTTTGGCATAACTGCTTTAACAAAGGTTTCTGCCTCAATAAAGGCCTCTTCATTATCAATCCAGATTTCGCTAATGTCATCACGTAAATAGTCACGCACAGCGCGAGTCACAACGCCGGCTTCTTGATGCACAAGGCGCGGTGAAGCGTATTTTTTGTTTTGGTCTTGAATCGCGTTCCAGATATTAAGTAGATGGTTTAAATCATGCTGTAAATCGTCTTGAGTTTTACCAATACCGGCTGTACGTACGATAACACTCATGCCTTTTGGTAAATCAAGATTACCCAGCATACGCTTCATGTCTTCACGTAGCTTTCCGGAGATTTGACGAGAGATACCGCCGCCTTTAGGGTTGTTTGGCATTAATACCAAATAGCGACCGGCTAAAGAAACGTAAGTCGATAGGGCAGCGCCTTTATTACCGCGCTCTTCTTTTTCAACTTGGACGATGAGCTCATCGCCTTCTTTAATTAATTTACGGATGTTTTCTTCGCGTGGGTTGCCGGATAAATATTCACTGGCAATTTCACGAACAGGTAAGAAACCTTGACGCTTTGAGCCATATTCAACAAATACTGCTTCTAGTGAGGGTTCTACGCGGGTCACATGACCTTTATAGATGTTGGCTTTTTTCTGCTCACGCGTACGGTTTTCAAGATCGAAGTCATAAAGGTGGTTGCCTTTACAAAGGGCAACACGAACTTCTTCGTTGTGAGTGGCGTTAATGAGTATGCGTTTCATTGGTGTATCCTAGTTTAGGTCATGATACACAATGGCTGATACTTAGAGGGAGTAAAGCTTAGACATGATATATAGCCAAAATAGGGGCTGGCTTGCTAGGTACTGAGTTGACCGATAATACGGCCTATTCAAGTACAGTTAATCAAAAGATGAAGAGGACAGGGTTAACATAAAACTTCAAAAGGTGTTGAGCATTAAGTCATTGGTTATTAAGCGGTTAAGTTATCAAGCGGGTCAGCAAAGTGTGCTTTAGGCTCGTATTAAGTGTGCAACATTGTGTGATACTCCAAGTTATGTAAAACTTAGATGGCCATGAAAGGTAAATATCACTAGCAGACGGTTGGTCTGCTTATTATGTTAGTTTTCAGTCGCCCTATAAAGAGAGGCTGTCATCATTACAGTCATACTCAAGGTTGCCAGGTTCTAGTCAAATCAGTACATACGTCGTTGTTACTGCAAAAGAGGTGAGTCGTAAATTCACCGCCATGTCATCTTGGTATGATAAGCCAATCCATATTGAGACTGGCTTGATATCAGGGACCGTGTCGGTACAACTGGGTTAACTATAATAAACCTACTCTTAATTAATAAACTTAATCCGTTAAATTTTAAATCTTTAAAGTTATGTTTGGGTGTCACTTAAGAGCGGAGCTTGGCGGGGCGTACTTGGCAAATAACGGCTTTTTTTATGACGACAAACACAAGGTTTATTGAGTATCTGTTTACGGTTATTTGACCGCCAATTCGGCTCTGTCTTATCTTTTGTTATCATGCTTACTATCCAGATAATGTTAGCGGTAGCTTAATCAATAAAAGCAGGCAAGGTGTAAGGTTGTCTGCACAGATTAGCGGCTACATGACCTATCTGGGCTTTTTAATAGCAGAGGCTTTTGGCCATAAGCTATTGTTATCCTAAGATATTAGAGCATTGTGTTCATGTTAAATTTAAATGGGGATAATGGCGCCAAATTGGCTAAAGTAGGTTTAAGCTACCAGACCATTCACCCAAAATCATTGTTTATAAAAATAACGTTGTGGGCTGACTTTATAACAAAATATCAGTTTATGATATGCAAACGTATATCATTATGAGCCTGCTCAAAAAGTGAGCTTTTACGCATAACAATACACGAGACACAAAGTCAACGTGTTAGACTATACCAAATCTTTTGCCAAACACCTAACAAAATATGTCAAAATCCAACCGAAAACCTGAGAATAATGTAGCTAAAATGAATAATGAAAACCCAAGTATAGAAGAAGATTTAAAAGGTCTAATGGCCAGTGTTGGCGCTGAGCCAACCTCAGTTAGACGCAATTCTACTAAGGCACGACCCCAAAGTGCCGATGAAGATATTGAAGACTTCGGTCAGGTCAATCATCTCGAAGTAACACGCAACCAACACGGACAGCGTGTGGATAATTTCTTGTTAGCCAGACTTAAAGGCATGCCACGCGCCCATATTTACAAAATGATTCGATCCGATGAGGTGCGTATCAATAACAAGCGCTGCAAGCCTTATGACAATCTTGAACGTGGCGATGTGGTACGTATTGCGCCTGTGCAGTTAGCAACTCGCGAAAAGCCAGTGATTGGTAAAGAATTTGCCAATAGCCTGCTTGAGCGTGTGGTTTATGAAGATGAAGGTCTGATTGTACTCAACAAACCATCAGGTATGGCGGTCCATGGCGGCAGTGGTATCGACTTTGGTGTGATTGAAGCGATGCGTGAAGTTACCGGTAAAAAGTATCTAGAGCTGATTCACCGCATTGACAGAGACACCTCAGGGCTGCTGATGATTTCCAAAAAGCGCTCAACCCTAAAAGTATTGCAAGAGCGTTTGCGCGAAAAAACCATCCAAAAGCACTATCTGTGTATTGTTAAAGGTCAGCCTGCCCTGAATGAGTTAAAAATTGATGCACCTTTACTGCGCTTTACTTTAGCCAGTGGCGAGCGCCGCGTTAAAGTCGATAAATCAAGCTCGGATGCTAAGCCAAGTCAAACCGTTTGCAAAGTATTGGCAAGATTTAAAGTAGGCGGTGAGCCGGTTAGCCTAATTGAAGCAATGCCATTAACGGGCCGTACCCATCAAATTCGTGTGCATTTAGCCTATCTTGGTCATCCTATCTTGGGCGATGATAAATATAACCCTCAAGACAGCTCTGGCGTTCGTCGTCTATGTTTGCATGCGTGGAAGCTGGATATTCCAGATTATGAAACCATTACTGCGCCGCTGCCAGAGGACATGCAAAGCTTATTGCCTAGCGATGTTGATTTAGATAGCGAATAAGCGGTGTTACAAGCTAAGAGACATATACAGTAGATATCGATAAAAGGTGAGATATGAATAAGCGTACGTCCGATTCGGTCACTGTGTCAGCCGGTGAAGACAGTCATTTGCTTGCAGATAAGTCGTTGATTATCTTTGACTGGGATGGCACTTTGATGGACTCTATTGGTCTGATTGTCAAAGCCATGCATGTGGCCGGTGAGGCCAATGGCTTTACCACTACAGATGAGGCGGTCAAATCGATTATTGGCCTGAGTCTTATTCGCGGCATCCAACTCTTATATCCTGAGGCTACGGCAGAGCAGCATGCAGCGATTCAGCAAAGCTATGCTGATTATTATATCAGTGCCAGTATTGAGCCGAATCAACCCCATTCGCAGTTTTTTGATGGTATTGAGCCCATGTTGCAACAGCTACAAGCACAAGGCAAAAAACTGGCCGTTGCCACCGGTAAAAAACGGGCAGGGCTAGACAGAGTCATGGATTATGCACACAGTCGTCATTATTTTGTGACCAGTCGCTGCGCAGATGAGTCTGGCTCTAAGCCAAATCCGCAGATGCTGATTGATATCCTCGAAGAAACCGGCTATAGCGTGACTGATGCGGTCTTTATCGGTGATAGTATTCATGATATCCAAATGGCCAAAGCGCTTGATATGACCTCTATTGCGGTTAATTATGGTGCCGCCACAGCTGAGACTTTAGCCGCTGAGAATCCGACCTATCAGGTAGAGACGCCGCAGCAGCTTATCGAGCTATTAACCGCGACTTACCACTAAGCAGTACAAACCGTATTTGTGTTATCTTTTTTTACCTTAATTAGCCTTGCTGGTTTGTTATGACTCAATCTTCACTCTCGTTACAACAAAAATTTCACGCCTACGTTCAGCTCACGCGCTTTGACAAGCCTGTGGGTATTGAACTGCTCCTATGGCCGACGTTATGGGCAGTTTTTTTAGCTGCTTTTGGAGCGCCAGAAAGCCTCTCTGAAAATATGAGCAGCGCATTACCGGCAGTGCTACCGTCTTGGTCTGTGCTGTTTATTTTTGCGTTAGGCGCTATTTTTATGCGTGCAGCAGGCTGTGCGATTAATGACTTTGCGGATCGTAAAGTCGACGGCTCGGTAAGCCGGACCAAAGGTCGGCCCTTGGCGGATGGCCGATTATCTGCCGGCGAGGCGGTCGGTGCGTTTTTGTTATTGTCTTTGGTCAGCGCAAGTTTGCTGTTTTGGTTGCCGGTTGAGGTGTTTTATTGGTCGTTGGGCGCAGTGCTACTGGCATTTATCTACCCTTTTATGAAGCGCTTTACCTATCTGCCGCAAGTGTTTTTAGCAGCAGCTTTTGGTTGGGCCATTCCGATGGCGTATGTGGCCGTACAGGGCTCGCCTGATATTTGGTGTTGGTTATTGTTTGCAGCTTATATGTGCTGGACTGTGGCTTATGACACTCAGTATGCGATGGCAGATAGAGAGGATGATTTAAAAATAGGCGTTAAATCGACTGCAATTTTATTCGGTCGTTATGATGTATTGATTATCTCTATTCTGCAAACTGCCTTTTTGATATTAATGGGCGTGGCGTTGGCTCATTATTTTAAAGACACGGTGCTGGGCTTGATTCCAGTATTTGGACTTGGTCTAGTCGCATTATTATTTGCCCAGCAAAACAAAGCCTGTGCAACCCGTCAGCCAATGGCGTGTTTTCAGGCCTTTTTGGCCAATGTATGGGTTGGGCGCTATGTGTTTTTATTAATTGCCTTAAGCTGCGTATGGGTTGCCTTTAATAGATAACTTGCCTCCCATCAGATTTTTTATCTAATAACGATTACATAAGACACACCATTATGAAGCAGCAACCACCCCTAAATCAGTTCGATGAGCGTTTAAAGCGCCAAGGATTAACCCGCGATCAAATCGTTGAGATGGAGCGTGGTTTGGCTAAGTTTGCCAATACCATGGACTCTTTGGTACGTATTCCTTTTACAAAGCAGGGGGTAGGCGCTGATGCCGCATTGTCGACCGTGCCATTAGCCGGTGACGTGGCGGGACTACTATTAACGGGTTACGCCTTTATATTGGGTCGCCGACTGGGTGTACCGATGCATAAACTGATGCCTGCGGTAAAGTTAGCGTTACTCGATATGGTGGTGGGTATCGTGCCTGGGGTCGGTACGTTAGTGGATATTTTTATTCGGCCCAGTCGTAAGACGCTACAGATTGTGCGCGAGCATCTACAAGTAGAATATGGTATTGAGGACACGCAGCATATCGACCGTCCTTTTTTACATGAGTCTCTACAAACAAAGCAGCAGCAATCTAAGCTGTGGCGTAATCCGCTTATGGCATGGCTCTATCTGCATATCCCTGACATACTCGGTGTTGTGGTATTGATATTCATTGGATTTATGCTGTGGACAATTGGCAGGTGGGTAATGGATTTGTTTTATCAATATGCATTCCCTAAAGGTTAGTGGTGTAAATACCCCATTCTTAACACAACATCATCGTAGAATAATTAAGCCACCTGCCTGTACTCAGCAGGTGTCATATCATTAAGTGAATCATGGGGTCTTTCGGTGTTATAAACCTTGATCCATTCTTCAGTCAGCTTATTGACTTCATTTAAATCATTGAATAAATAACAATCCAAAACCTCATTGCGATAACTACGATTAAACCGTTCAATATAAGCATTCTGATAAGGACATCCAGGCTCAATATAGTCAATATAAATACCATGAGCTGATGCCCAGTCAGTAAACACTTTAGAGGTAAACTCACTGCCATTATCCACACGAATCTGCTTAGGATAGCCATGCCACTCGGCTAACTGGTCAAGGTAGCGAATCACTCGGAGTGAGGGAATACTGGTACCAATATCAATGCCGAGTACTTCGCGGTTATAATCATCAATCACATTAAAGGTGCGAAAGCGAATATTGTTGTATAGGCTGTCGCTCATGAAATCCATTGACCAAGTATGTCCCAATGCATTTGGTACACTTAACGGCTGAGGATTGCGTGTTGGTAGACGTCTTTTAGACTTACCACGTAGGTTTAAGTTTAACGCTGTATAAACACGATGTACGCGCTTATGATTCCATGAATAGCCAAGCTTGCGTATACGCTTAAAACACTTTGGGAAACCCCAACTATTGTGCTTATCTGTTAGCTCATTTAAAACCTCAATAATTTCACTATCATCAGATAGTTTAGGCTTATAGTAGTAAGCAGTTCGACTGATGCAGACGACCTGACAACTCAATGCAATACTGATACCATACTGCGCCTGTAACTCTTGCGCCCAGACTTTGCGCGCGAGGGCAGGCGCTATAGCTTTTTTATGATCTCTTCCTGCATCTGCGCTTTGAGGCTTAAATCAGCAAACATCTGTTTAAGCCTACGGTTTTCTTCTTCAAGCTCTTTTAATCGCTTAACATCAGAGACTTCCATACCACCGTACTTGGAACGCCATTTATAGAAAGTCGAGCTAGCAATCCCGTATTTACGGCACAGCTCTTTAGCAGGTATTCCAGCTTCTGCTTCTTTTAATATCGATACGATTTGGGTCTCAGTCATTCGTTTGCTCATATCAAAACTCCTTATGGGTATTTTATAAGAAATTCTACGTTTGAGCTGTGTTATTTTAGGGGATAGTTACA